>NZCD01000020.1 GCA_002688135.1 Parcubacteria group bacterium | reverse complement strand
GGGGCAGTCTTCATACTGAAAATGTAGTTCTGAAATACGAAATTCAGTAAAAATAATGAATTAAAAAAATGAACGCCTCATGTGCTTTCACACATCGGCGTTCATTAGAACCTATTCGACATAAGACAGTTATGCTGTCAAGTAATTATGTCCCTTATTCCCTCGACTCGTAAAATAATGAGTGATCCATACCGGGTTGCCCACGGCTGGGGCCAAGACACGCCCTTAACTCGTATCTTATATACAGCACTAATCCCGTAGAAGAAAGAATGGTACTAACGTACTCGGGTGGAAAATGAAGTTAAGAAGGAGACCTTCATTGCTTGTTGTGAATCTATGAAGATTCAAGCCCACCCTGGACTAGATGGCAGACAGGACTGCCAACAGCTACGTACTTATATCACGTAAGTACACAGTTGGCGGCAGTCGCCAGTCTGATCTATTGCCAAGGCTCTTGTGAGGTTTATTGCACTATAGACCTCTAGCAAAAGCGCCCACAACAGATCACACATTGAGCAGACTCACTATTCACTCTACCAGACTTTGAGAGACTGTCAAGGTTATGATCGCGTTACTCGTTTTAGTAAAAAAATCCACAACCTGTGTATATGTTGTGGAAAGCTCGGGGAAAAGTTTGAAATCATTGATCATTTTTTGTGTTCGATAAGGTAGACATTGATGGTCATTGTGTCAGAAAATGATTCTGTTTTGCAGGCAGGTGTTTGAAGAAATGACGAGGTGATGCAATCGCATCATCGAGGAATTTTGAAAATACCTGAAAGCAGAAGAGTTCATTTAATGGTGTGATGAGTTTTTTTGTTCGCCTTGGAGATGGACATTCAGGGCAACAATTAGACCAATTAGCATAATTCCCGCGTACAACGTATACACATAATGATCAAGCATGAGTATAGGAAGCAATATAAATAAGGAAACTAATAGATTTTTTTTGTGAGGAGACGATTTTATGAGATACCATAGAGCTAGTAACAATGCTAGTAATCCCAAAATTCCCCACTCAACAACTATGAGCAGCGGAACATTATGTACTGGTTGTAGTTCGTATCCTTTGAGATTACTATTATTTTCTTGTAATGCTTGCGTGTAATTATGGAAACCCACCCCAAATGCAGGAGAGATCATAGATAATTTTTTTGCATCCTCATATCCTGCAGCTCGTTGGGAAATTGATTGTTCTTCAATGTGATTGCTTGGCTGTATTCGATTTAATATATATGGATGATATGTCAAAACAAATATCGCTATGATAGCAACTGCAATTGAAGACATGTGTTGTGTTTTTTTCCAACGCTTGCTGATAAAAATGTGATAGACCAATAAGAAAAAAGCGGCCAACCATGCTGAACGAGAAAATGATATCAGCAATCCCACCAGTGACGCCACAAATAATGTGCGTCCGAACCACATCTTTTTTTGTGACTGTATGAAACGCAATGAAAGTATGATTCCCAATACCATATATCCCCCAAAGATATTTGGATGCGGAAAACTTCCAAATGTACGCAACAATCGCTGCCCCTCTGCTACAACCACTGGCACCCCCAATGTTTCCGGAACTTGAGCTGCAATACCAAGCAATGCAGATGCATTCACTGATTGCTCGATGAATTGTATGAACCCGAGTATGGCTGCCACAATGAGCGATATTGCGAATGATGTGAGATATGTATTTCTTTCTTTTGCATGTATTATCACCAAAGCTACCCACCACGACAATACAGCCCATGTGAGTCCTTGAATTGTAATGGATATATCACCAGAAGCTTTTAGTGTAAGTAATATCATTGCTGCAAAAAAGATTGGTCCAATCTGATTTATGTTGCGAAATGATATTTTTTTATGTTTCCACGATACGATCATCCAAAGCATCAACGCCACCCACAATACAAGCTCGCTTAGATAAAATCCGAGCGTGGCGTATTGCCATACATGGTCGTTTACAACAACCTGTTTATATATCCAAATCGTCTGCCAGGGTAAGAGAAAAAAACCGAGTATAGTGAGTTTATGTGAAATCGTGCTTAGAAGATTACGCATATATTTTTTCTGTTTCTGGCATCACCATATGCTGCTCGTATTGTTCAGTGATTTGTGAACGACGATCATCGAGATGCATTTTTATAATGTGATCTCCCAACACAACAGCAGAACCTGGCTGTTCGTTTTCTAATTGTAATACTTTCGGCATTATATTTTTTTGTTTTTCTCGAACAAATTTTTCTGAAGCATCTGAATCTACTAATGAAAATATCTTGGATGTGATTCCTTTTTTTTGTTTGAATGGAATGAAAGATGAGTTGAGTGGGCGTTTCAAGATTTCTTGCGCCCAACTATTCTGCTCTTTAAAAGATGCATAGATATTTTTTTGGTCATATATCCAAATCAATGAATCTGCCCAATGCGCAAAATAGATATCATTTTCAATAAGGTATGGCTGCATATTAAGAGCCGATTCATCCGCAAAAAATGAAAGGCAGATTGGTGCTCGCTCTGTTTCACCGGGGCGGATTTTTTTTAATTTTGCAGGAAGAGCTGCTCCGAGTCGTGCGAGCCATGCACGATTTTTCTTTGTGACAATAAAAAAATCTATATCGCTCCTTGTCGTCATGCTGTTGAATGCACATGAGTTTGCAACTGCAACTGCAAGTATATAAGGATTTGCAGTTAGGGTTGGTAGGAATTCTTCTATTCGTTTCCATGCGTGGTTTCGCGCCTGATCATTTGAGATTCTTCTTTCTATCCAATCTTCACTCAATCCATACACCCCCTCTTGTTCGATAACTTTTCCTGTTGCTATTAGCGATTGTAAATCTGTATATATCTCGCTCATCGATTTGTACGCTCCATGTTTCCAACGCACTAGTTCAACCAGTGTGAGTGGTTGCTTAAGGATATGAAAAAAAGAAAGTGTGTTTAGTATGTCATTCATGAATCCGAAGAAAGTATCCCTTGAGGCAATGGAGGGGTTTTTTGAGGTTGTTTTTTTGTTTCTTGAAATGAAACTCCGTCTTTCACTATTACTGATTCTCGTGATATTTTGATAACTTGTGATGTATGCACGAGCATGGTTTTTCTACTTCCTAAATGTCCACCTTTTACTTCGTAGTGTGTTACGCTGTGTGTTTTTTTATCAATTATACAATCTGAAACCTTGCCCAATTCCATACCTGATTGGGTTTCTACATGGAATCCGTTTAGTTTTGAGAATGCGATGTTCATATATAGAACTTATCTTAAGATTAGCGTTACATAGATAGGGTACCATTTTTTCAATAAAAAAGTGAATAAGCGAGAAGGTGATATAGTCGTATCGCTGACGAGCTTTGAGCTTTTTTAGTGGGAAAAGGGTGTCCTAGTTTTGTGGCGATAATCTTAAGATTAGTTCTAGAGAATAGCATATTGGAATGTTACCCAACAAATATTCAATCACTGCATCAGCCTGCAACCAAAAAAACGCCAGACAAAGGCGCTTTTTTTTATTATTTTGCTGGGATAATTTCTGATTCGTCATCTCATGGAGCCTATCCCGCAATAGGACTTCAGAAAAAATTTCCATCTTAAGGCTCAATTCTCTAAAAAGTTTCTTGCCTTAGCTACCACTAGGGCTTCAAGACTTATTTAAAGAATTGATCACTCAATCTGAAAATTTCTTACTAGAAGCCTATTGCGTGATAGACTCCTTAGGCTTCTTCTTAAATAAGAAGTGCTGTTGAATTGCGTACACCAATGTTGTGAGAAACCAGTAAAATGCGAGTGCTGCCGGCAATGTCGCACCAATCACCACAGTAATGAGTGGCATGGTGTAGCGCATTTGTTTATTCATTGACGCTGCCATTGATTCATCTTTTGAGCCTTCAGAATCAACTTCAGGTTGTTTTGTGATGAGCTGACTTGCTTGCCAGTATTGAGCTGCACCAGCTGCTAGAGCGATGTAAATATTACGTGCCCCTAAATCGAGAAATCCAAATGCAGTAGGATTTACTGTGCCTGGATTTTGTACAAAACTGTATAGTACTTCCATTTTGTTTGAATCAATTACATCGCGAAGCACCCAGTAAAGTGCTATAAAAATTGGAAGTTGAATGAGTAACGGCAAACATGATCCCAATGGATTGATCTTCTCCTCTTTATACAACTCCATTATCTTCTGCGTCTGGACTTGTTTATCATCTTTATATTGCTTTTTGACTGCTTCCAATTTCGGCTGCAAGTCCTGCATGCTTTTTTGAGCTTGGATTGCAGATTTTGATATTGGCCATAACAATCCTCGAATCACAATTGTTACGATTATAATTGAAATTCCTAGATCTTGTCCTGGCACGATGTTATAGAACCATACCAATGCATTGTATAGTGGTTGGTAAAATACGACGTGAAATAAGTTCCCCATGTGTTTGTGTTATTATTTTGATTCTTCTTCTTTCTTGTCGTCCGCAGCTTTAGCGGAGGATGATTCTTCTTCAGCTTCTTCTGGCGCCTCTTCTGTTTTTTCTTCTTCTGATTCTTCTGATACCCCTTGCGCTTCCTCCTCGACTTTTTCTTCTTCAGATGACGCTTCTTCCTTCTCTTCTGTAGCTTCTTCAGCTTTGTCTTCTTCCTTTATTTCTTCTACTACATCTTCAGCAGGAGTTTCTTCTGTAGGGGTTTCTACCTTGCGCTCTCCTGCGCTTGCTCCGGATTCATCTACAACAGAAATATTCCATCCAGTGAGTTTTGCTGCTAGCCGAACATTTTGTCCGCCGCGTCCAATTGCTAGAGAAAATTGATCTGCCGCAACCACAACTTTTGCACTTTTTTCTTCTTCATTAAATTCCACATCAATAACAGCTGCTGGTGCGAGTGCTGCAATAATATATTCTTTTGGATCTTCAGACCATTGAATTAAATCTACTTTTTCTCCGCCTAATTCTGTGATGATTGTTTGAATACGAGTTCCGCGCTGTCCAATACATGAACCAATTGGATCGATTGATTCGTCTTCACAATGTACTGCGACTTTTGAGCGATTTCCTGCTTCTCGGGCAATGCCTTTAATCTGCACGACTTCTGAAGCGATTTCAGGAATTTCATTTGTGAAAACTTCTCGAACTAATTCTGCGTGTGCACGAGATAATACAATCTCCGGTCCTTTTGTTGTCATGTTAACTGAAGCAACATAAAATTTCATGCGTGATCCTGGACGATAATTTTCTCCAGGAACTTGTTCGTCTGATGGCATGATTGCGGTTGCTTTTCCAATATCAATTAAGATGTGACGAGATTCGCGTCGTCCAATTGAACCCATCATCACAGTTCCTTCATTACCTACAAATTCTTCATAAATCGCATTACGTTCTGCTTCACGTAATTTTTGTGTGATAACTTGTTTTGCGGTTTGCGCTGCCATGCGACCAAAATCTTCATGTACCTCAAGTTCACGCTTAATAATATCTCCGATTGCTGCATCTGATTTTTCTTCCTTTGCAGCAGTAATCATGATTTCATTTTTTGGATTGAATCGTTTAATCTCTTCTCCGTTTTCATCGTATTGTGGTTCTGGTGGATTTTCTGGATCTTCTTCTGGAAGCTCCTGATCCTCAACCACTTCTTTCACATCAAAAACCTTCATACCCCCTGTTTCAGGATCGTATTCAATGACGATGTTTTGATCTTTCTCGCCGTAATCTTTTCGATATGCGGCAGCCAACGCAGATTCAAGCGTTGTTAATACAATTTGATAATCTAAGCCTTTTTCCTCTGCAATATTTTGCAAGGCTTGTGCAATAGGTGATGAACTCATAATTTAGCTCTTATCATAAAAATAGCTAGTCTATTAAGACTAGTGATTGGAGTATATATGAAGATTGTTCACATGTCAACATTGACAAGTGTGTACAAATTCGGTATTATTTTCTTTGCGTTCATTACAAAAACTTTCAAGAAAGGAGAAGAAATGTCGACTGGAATTACGATTAAGGCTCACACCCTCGATCGCTATTTACAGCGCGTTGAAGGTAGGCCTGGGGCACATTGTCAGAATACACCACATTCGGAACTTGATCGTATTAATCACGTCATTCTTTATGAGATTTCTCAATCACGAAAGGTTACCCCTGAAGAAAAGGTGGTCATAGGAAAACGTGCTGATACAGAAGTGTACTTGTACAACAATCATGCATACTTTTTCAGAGCAGGCACTAAAGTGGTTGTTAGCATGATGGTCGTTGATCCCGCACTTAAGGCTACAATGGATCATTTGGTTGAATCTTCAGGTTTTGCGCTTGAGCCACCGGATATGTTCCCAGGCAAGCCTGTTAAAAGAAAACCAAGTGACGCACGCGTGGTTCATCATGATGCGAAGCTCGATATTCCACTTCATGCATCTTCATTCTTGCAAACTGGATGCGGATGGTCTCATCGACAACAGTCCACGCAACTGTATCGTTTGCTTGCATGGCCCTGGTCCCGTATCCCCACCAAGACCCTTCGTGAATTACTGCCTGATACCATATTCCATGATTATTACCGCTATTATTTTCATGCGGCTGCTAGTCTGGTCGTTGGTGTGATGCGACGAAATCGTCGAGATAAGAAAACGAAACAGCTTTTGACGATCGACTCCATTGAGTTTGTTTTGCCGTTATCCCGCCAAATCTCTTTCTCCTTATCACTGCGATTTCCACGTGCATTGTGGGGTAGTTTCAGCACAGACATTCGTTGTGAACCTGAAGTTCTTGCTCGGATTTACAATGTGCGGCGCGGTCGACTAGTTGATGCACTTCGTTTCATTCTTGATCAATTCCATGATCCTGATACTAGATTTGCACTACCTGACGAAGAACCTTACGTTCATGTAGATGTAGAAGATAGTGTCATTTGTTATCATGCACCGGACTGCTTCTTATACTTTGATGGTAAGCGTGTGGTAGATGTTGTATTGAGAGAAGAAAAAGATCAGTTTGAGGATTGCCAAACACAGCCACTTACTCAACCCGTTCCAATTTCAATTCCAGAGGATGCATCTGCAGATAACGTGGTTAATCTGACTAATCGTCAGAGTGATCCTGTTGAGTATCTTGTCATGCGATCGCTGTTGCGACTTTCTCGCAAAACCATTTTGAAAGTCCAGAGGGAATATAATGTCGCACAGCTTCATGCAGTTCGGCAGGTTCTTTCAAAAGGTATTGGACGTCTTGATACTTCGGTATTTAGTGACATGCAGCAAACCTCGCATGAGGAATTGATCCAAGTACTTGAATTGGCTGGGATTTCTGAACGCCCAACTGCATACGGCGTGCTGTATGTGTGTGATGATTTTGTTGTGCAGATTCATCATAATCGAATCGAAGATATTTTCTTCGTTTCCCGATCTGTGTTTGTACATGATATCAAAAAGGTTGCGTTTTCGTCCTCCTGTGATAAAACGAATCATCAGGCTGTTGTGACATCACGTCACGCAGTCCCTCTTGAAGAAATCGTGCGGTCAAGGAATGTCAAACATGTGCAACTTGAAAGTCACATGTTGAATAAGTACTACAAACAGTATCCGAAAACTCGCAACAAGGCTTCGGTCATGAGACACATGGAATCCCTTGTTGGAGAATTGACGCCTGAACTTATTGCTGGCACACCAACAATTCCAATAGAAGTTCTTTCAACACTCTTGTCTGAAGAAGATTCACGCCATTTAGTTCAAAATGCTCGATACTATGTATTTGATAAGTTTGTCTTAGCTGTCATGGGCCGACAAGAACTTCTTGTCCTAGACATCTTCTTCATCTCATCGAAACGTACATTCAGCTATATCCAACAGTGACACACTTCCCTACGGGGAAGTTTTTTTATTGTGTAATATTTTCAAAATGCTGGACGTATGCATCGCCCGCATCACGATCACATACAATCGAAATTGCATCGAGACGAATAAAGTTATCACCCAGAGGGAATTCCTGGCAATATAATCTACAAGCAGCCATCATCTTTTGTATCTTTTCTGGCGTGACTGCTTGGTGTGGCTCGCCATGCATTGTGCTCGTTTTTGTCTTTACCTCAACAAACACAAGTTTGTCATCAATCTTAGCTACAATATCTATCTCTCCTAATCTAGTCCAATAATTTTGTACAAGAATTTCATATCCCTTATTGACCAAAAAATGAGCAGCAATCTGCTCACCTATTTTTCCGAGTTTGATGTGTTCAGACATTTCAACTATACCTGCTTTGGCAAGTATTTATCACGATCACTTGAAACATTATTCTGTTGTTGTTCTGGATACACTTTGTAGGCTTTTCTTCCGCGCTGTGCAATCCAATATATCGTAATCAATAAAATAAAGAGGAACCAAATACGTCTTGAGAAATATGGGATACGTTCAAAATGCATCCATAAGAAAATTAATTCAACAAAACCAAATACCACAAGTGGTTTTACAAAAATGCGTAATTGACCTTTTTGTAAGCCGGAAAATCTTTTGTTATTTGAGATGAGGCGAATTACTATTCCCAGTGCAATTGCCCCAACAAAAACAAGCGCCATGATAAGCATGGTTGAGGGTTGCATGGGCGTTGCTTTATATGCCCAAAAATACCACGTAAAAAGTTGTGCGAAGTCCATGTATTTATGCGTGCTTAAGTACTGTGCCCCAATAATACGGACTCACATCGAATGTGTCAATGTGCACAAGATTCGCTTTTTTCCAGGTTGGTGCTAAATCTTCCGGATCAAAGCAATAATTTTCTAATGAAGGATGTGGGCAGCCTTTTTGAGTTCCCCAGTCGATAATCAATATTTCTCCGTCTTCTTTAAGAATCCGAGCTGCTTCTTTGAGTGCATTTTCTTTATCTTCCATTTGATGCATTGTATTCACGTATATAATGCGATCTACCGTATTGTTTGGCAAGGTTGTTCCATTGATTAGCTCTGCATGTGCATGAATGAAATCTACGTTATGTACATCCATATCAACTGCTCGTCTCTCCAACAAGTCCAACAAATTCTTTTGAACCTCTATTGCATATACATGTCCTTCCTCCCCCACTTTTTTTGCAATAGGAAAAACCACATGTCCGTCGCCACCTGTGCCGATTTCGGCGACATGCATCCCCTCTTTAATTCCCGCACGCTTCATGACGGTTTGTGCAGAAAGCGCATCTATTTTTTCTTTCAGTTTCATCATATTAACCTAAACCCTTGAACAATGGCGTGAGTAATTTTAATACAACACTCTGAATAAGGCTTGTTGCAATAAGAATTCCGACTACTGCAATGACAATACCCAGCATTTTGTAAAATGACGTCGTTCCGCCGCGTAAATTTGCTTCAGCCCAATTTACTTTTCCGAAAATTCCTTGCATTGATCTCGCCTTGATAACCATCAATGCTCCAAAAAGCATGATTCCCAATCCCCATAGTACTGTTCCCATATTTTTTAGTTTGTAGTTTGTAGTGAGTAGTTGGTAGAAACGCGTCGCAAAGCGACAATCTATAGATCATCGCCTTGCGCGATACATTTTCTACTCACTACTCACTACCAACTACTCACTGAGTTAATGCAATTGACTCACCGGCACACCGGCCCACATCGCTACAATTTTTTTAATTTCTTCTGCTGTTACATTTGGTCGACCATCGTTCTTTATTAAATCTTTTTCTATTTCTTCTATGTGTGAGACAATATCGATCTCACGTTTTCGTAATGCTTCTAGTTGCGGACGTGTATTTCTTTTTTGTTCTTGTTGTTTGAGTTCTGCAAGCTCCTGCTTTAGTTTCATCAACTCACGTGGGCATTCATCGAAATCGCACCGCACTTCATAGGATGTTTGATGGAGGAGTGCGACCGCTGAATCTGGTGCGGAATTCTCACGGACTTTTACTGTTGCTGAAGCTTCATCAATTAAATCAATCGCTTTATCTGGCAATCTTCTGTTTTTAATATATTCATGAGAATACCTCACAGCTGCTCGTACCGCCTCATCTTCAATCTCAACATCGTGATAATCCTCATAGTTCACCTTAATCCCCATTAAAATAGTAACCGCATCCTCAACACTTGGCTCATCTACCATTACTAACTGAAAACGCCTTTCAAGTGTTTCATCTGGTTTAATGTATTGTTCGTATTCTTTTGTAGTAGTCGCCCCAACCAATTGCAGATCTCCACGTGCCAGAGCTGGTTTGAGTACATCGGTAAAATTCACTGCGCCTTCTGTGCCTTTTGTTTGCATGAGCATATGCAGCTCATCGATAAATAAAATCACTAATCGATTCATTCCTTGAATTTGTTGCAACAATGCTGTTACGCGTTTTTCAAATTCTCCGCGATATTTTGTGCCTGATAATAAATCTGTGATATTCAAAACCCACAACTTTTTCCCCTGAAGGTTTGATGGAATATCATCTGTGGCGAGTTTGAGAGCGAGACCTTCTACAATTGCTGTTTTACCTACACCAGCAGGGCCGATCAATAATGGATTGTTTTTTCGACGTCGAGATAAAATATGAATTACTCGATCGATTTCATCTGCGCGACCAACAACAGGATCCACACCACCTTCTAATGCCTTTGCTGTAAGGTCGAAACCAAATGGAACTGCCCCCGGCGCTTGTTTTGTACCCCCACCACTTCCCCAATTGATGATTCCGAGTTTTTTCATGTACACAAACACTACAACCAATATCGCTAACCCAAGCAAAATATATATGTATGGTGTTGCTGGACCGAAGTCTGGAATTGGGATCATATGTTTGTTTTTGTTTAAAGGGATTATCGTGAGATAGAATTTTGATCAAAACTTTCAGATTCAATGATAAATTCTTTAAACAATTTCTGCGGCTTAGTATCATCTAAGCTAAAGAAATTTTTAGAGAATCTAGCTTGAATCTGAATGTTTTTGCAAAAGAGCTATCTCTTGATGATCACTTATACTATACCAGAAAATTACTCTTCAAACGAGGCTTTATAGTACCAGGGCAATCCGCGCTTTCTAGCTGTTTCCATAAGATGCTTTGCTTTAGTTGAATTTTCCTCTGCTTTTTCCAGCTCAACTACTGAACGCGCATACCAACTTTCTGCTTCCGTCATATACAATTCTGGCCATGTTGGATTTATTTTTTGGGCGTTTTGATAGAGTTTTACTTCTTTTTCAAATTCCCCTGTTGTTAAATAATCTATTCCCTTGAACATCATTGCGTTAGTGATTGATGGTGAGATTAGCATGAGAGTGATGATAATTGCATATATATTTCTTCCTTGAGGACGGTCATTTTTTTGAGTTTTGATTTGTGAAAGAAGAAATGGAAGGAGTATATATGTGAAACTGAAATCAAAACTGGTTTGCATGAGTATGATATATGTAAGAAGTGATAGGCCGATCATTTTGCTCCATAAATCTTTTGTGCGACGCAGAATAAGATATGCTGTCACGAATATTCCGATTAGAAATATCAATCCCGGAAATCCAATATTCCATGAAGTTTCTAGCCAAATATTGTGAACACGATCTGCAAGTCCATCATCTAATTCTTTTGGATGTCTGTCGCGAGATATTGAGGCTTCATCGTATGTTTCAAATCCAAATCCAAATATTGGACGCTCAAGATTTGTTTTCGCTGCGAATTGCCATTCCTGCATCCTGACAAATAAAGATTCTGGTCTGATTATTGTTTGCTGAAGTGATGGGCTGATTATTAATATTGCAGCACCTAGAACGATTGCGTTTGTGATGATGATTTTTTTGTATTTTTTTAATTTTGTGAGGATGAATATTATCGCAAGTATGATAGCGGCGATCATTGCGATGCGGGCGCGCGTGAAATATATCGCGATGTAGGATGCTGCGATTATTATCGGGATGATTTGTTTTTTTGATGTTTTATATGCGTAGTATGCCATTGGCAGCATGAGCGCAAGGTACATTCCGAAATAGAGTGGGTGGCCGAATGTTCCTGGGATTCGCAAAAGTTGGAATGGCGCTCCTGTTGTTACAAGTTCAACATTCACATACAAATGATTTTGCGCGAGATATTGAAAAAAGGATAATACAATCATTACTCCTGTTGTGTATGTTGAGTAGAGTGATATGTTTTGTTTTGTTTTTTCAGCCAGTGTTCCGTATGATCTCAAGCCTACATATAATCCAAACGCACAGAGTATTGTGAGTAATCCTCCGCCCCGCAACATCGATCCAAATGTTGAGCGGAATGGATTTATAGAAAATAATGTTGCGACGATAGACCACGCAATTAACATTAGATACCAAAATCCTGGGTCTTTATAATCGAGCTTGGCAATCCATTGCGTTCCTTTTTTTGTTACAAACAAAACAAATGCCACTGCTCCGATTATGCGCGCCATTATTACTTTATCGATTTCAAATGGGTCGAGCGCCCATGGCGTCACCAAAAGCGGCAATAACACAAATAACCCAATTAATACACTCGTCATTTTTTTCTCCATCGATAACATAAAAACTACGAATTAAAAAACTGCTCAAATGAGATGATATGTGCCGAGCTGGAGCAAAACACGCAGCGAGGCGTACTGAACGTACGTCGAGTAAGTGTTTTGTGAAGGTCGGTGCAGATCGCTCATTTCAGCAGTTTTTGAGATATTATTTTAATCCTAGATCGTGATCTATGGTCGGAGTTGCGATTAGTTGTTTGGCTGGTGCGTATGGTGAATTCTTTGATTCGATTGGGTCTCCTATCGTGTAATTCACGAAGAATCCATCTGGCACATCAGCAGTCTTGAGCGCCCATTTAGGACCATATAATTGCAAAGCTAGATCCTCATTTTCTATTGCATGCAGTACCCCACCCTTTGATCCTGTATATACCGTTGGGTCTGTTGTTATTTTGATTGGTCTATATCCAGGGCGAATTCGTACATTTCCACCTGTTTGTATTTTGGTTAACTGATCATATGGAATCCATGTAATACTATTTCCAAATCCCCCACCCTTTACTTTGTACCACGATGTCAGCACATCCTCATTAGGCAATATATATTTCTTAAAATCTTCTGCAACATAATAAAGCGTTGTCGTATTGGGTGATTGAATCAACATTCCAGGATACACGCGCTTATACGCCAATTTCTTCTGCGCAGTCTGTACGGTTTGCGCAGTTTTGTTTTGTGATGTTTTTTGCATGGTCTTTTTCAGCTGCTGTTGTTTGTAATAGGCGCGACGTCGTTTGTATTTTTCATAATCAAATGAACCAGCTCCAGCTGCTAGCGCACCTAACCCCGCTATCAACCCAACCATAATTAATACTTTTTGTCCGACTGAAACTGTTTGTTTGGTCGCTGCTTTTTTTCCTTTTTTCTTTGGCATATTATCCTATTAATACATCATACATTTTGATGCGCTTCCTATCGCCATTAACGACGAATATGTTTTAGCACCATCACTCCATTCAACGTACTTATTTTGATTAACACACAATGATGTTGATGCGTTTATGTTTGAATCTGAAGTGTCCATCGTCACATATAACAATGTATTGGCCATTGGCGCCAACTCGAAATCAGTGAATTCTGAATCACTAAATACAACCATACCATTTATGTCTTTCCAATATGTCTCTTTTGTGGCCAACAGATTACTATTATCTATTGTATGCTTGTAAATTTTTATTGTTGTGTCGCCAGAACCTTGCACTGTATGATTAATATCCATGGCAAATTTCTTTAATGTTGCTTCGTATCCATCTTCAGACCAATTAGCAAAATCTAATACAGCAATAATCTGCTCGGCGCTCTTTGCCACAAAACCCTCGGGAGTTATATATCCACCAATTCCTGATGCCCAGCTAGTTGACAAGCGAACGCGACGCACCTCTTTTGGTGTTGAATCCCATACGCCTTCAATTTCTGCTTGTGATCCGCTTTCTATTCCTGTGATTTTCGGCGTGGTAAACGCATCATCCAAAGAGATCTTGAATGGTTTTCCTAATGCCTCCCCATCCATTTCTAAGAATGATAATACATCCGCATTCAACTGCAATGTCAGCTTATCGTCTTTCTCTAACTTCACACCCAAATTTTCAAATGTTATATTTCCGTTGTTGACGATTGCAGTCATGATCGGTGCATCTATCCCGTTTTCTGTTAGGCGCACTTCCTGAAATACTTCATTAAGACTTACTGGCTTGTTTACAAGAGACTCAAGACGAAAATTTAACCTATCAATCATGAATGATTCCCCTTGAGCTGTAAAACTTAACGACAATAATTCTGCATCCTTTTGCCCCGTTCTGTAGAAATTATTGATAGGAAACAACGTCTCGTTATATTGTATATCCACAACAGGGGCTGCCTTCAGAGCATATGATTTTTGTTCTGTTTCTGGTTTTTTCAAATCTCCGTAATCCGAATTCTCTCTTTTATCTCCCTCACTTTTATCTTTTACTGAAAACAATCCGAAGAATGCTTTTTTTCGTTCTGGTCGTCGAGCTTTTTCTTGCGCTGGTGCGCGCTGTGCTTGTCTCTGTTCATTGTATGCTGGAGCCCTTCCATCATCGCTAGATGGACGCTCCCCTCGCGGAATTGCCGCAAATCCAGCAGCTATTGCTGCAAACCCTGCTAACAATGCAACTGCTATTCCTATTTTTTGTCCAACTGTTGCATGAACTGCAACTGCAGATGCCGACGATGTTTTCGTTGATCTGATCTTCTTTGCTTTCTTTTTTGGGGGCATACCTTTTTAGTTTGTAGTGAGTGGTGAGTAGTTTGTAGTGAATGTGTCGCGAGGCGACGATTTATATTATCGCTTGGCGATTCTTCTCTACTCACTAAATGAGTATACCACATTATCATCCTCCTCTCTACTTTTCCCCTATCAACACAAATCCTCCTATATCAAGCGAAGTCATTTTATCTTCTACTATCTCACCAGACATGTTTTGTACAATAATTTTTACTCGATGCGTTTCATTTTCCAGATTCCACTCCAATGGTCGATTATCCTCCACGAACTCTCTCTTTTCATCATCTTTTGCTATTTCAACAAAGTCTGAAATATCCTTTTCCAATACTACATCACCAATAGTAACCGTTATTGTCTGATCAGGATTTCCCACTATTAATACTCCATCTTTATCGAGAACTGTGCTGTCCTGATAATGCTCTGCAATCACCATCATACGATCATACCCCTCAATTCCATAAAACTCTTGAGGATAATTTCCATAATAGTGAAAGAATTCCTCCTTAGCTGTTTTTTTACCATGATAGAGATTGAGCTGCCCTTTAACCTGCTCATCTGGTGTAACCCCAGAAACTGTATAGTCAATTACAAATAGATCAATTACACGATTGAAATCATGGTGTTGATCTAGGTAGCGCACAATGTTTCTTGTTCGTTTTTCTTCACTGTAATCCCTTCTGTATGCAAGAAACTCTTTGACATCAAACATTCCATCCTCATCTATCAATCCGTCTTCAGCTGCAGATTGTATGAACTGATTGGATTGTGAAATGTATGAGGTGTTGAACATGCTCCATGGACCAACAGCAGAGAAAAATGTCACGAGTGCTAGAGAACCGAAAATAATGCGGATGTTGTGAAATTTTTTCAATAGCGATGTGAGAATGACAAATGTAAACCACAGGCCAATTGCAACGCCGAAATATCGTATTTCTGTGATTCCGTATTCTCCGATTCGGATTCCTAATGCGATGAAATACATCGGGATGACTGGGATGACAGAGAAGAATAAATATTTTAGTGTTTTTGTTGCGGTTGTTGTTTGGCCCCGTCGATACCACGGGAATGTGAGTAGCATGGTTATGATGACGACAGTAGTGTAAATAATTACTGGCATTGCCAAACTTCCTTCGGGCCACTGTCTTGCGAAAAATAATATTTTCGCCATGTATGCATATAGGATGATGAAGTACACGACAAGAATTGGGCTTAAAATATATTGTGCGAATTTTCTGACGATTTCTGGGTATGATTCATCTGCATCATATTCCTCCATTTTTTTTGCGCCAAGTAATACGAAGACAGGTGCAAAAACCATTGCGATCCATTGCCAGAGTACAAAATAATATTTGTCTTTAATGTCTACCCCGAACAGCCTGTCGATTGATACGAGTGCTAGTGCGAGTGCTCCGAATAAAACTAGGGATGAAAATATTGCGAGGAATATTCGGAGGAAGAGCCATTTTGAAAATTGCCAGAATGCGAGTTCGTCGCGTTTTTGAATGTAAGCGGAGATTATTAGGAATACAAATGATGCTAAAAATAACATCATGAAAAGCGACATGACATGTGCTGAAGCTTCATCAACGATTAGGTGTTGGTGAATATAAAATGCAAATAATGCGATTGGAATTAAACCTCCGAATTGCACCACCAAACTATTTCGATATTTTCTCTCACCAAAAAAAGCTAGCGCAGTAAACCACAGAACACCCAATGCAGCCGTCCAAATTCCGGTGAGTAGTACCGCAGGAATTCTTTCATCAAATTCTTCAATAGTAATGTATGATGCTATTCCTGTTGCTATCAATGCTGATGCAATCGAAAAAGGAAACCTCACAAAAAGCTCCTTAAAACTCACACGAAATAATCTTTTGACCCATGATGTTTTTTGATCCATATAATTTACTCGCCGTGCACCCTATGTGGTGCACGGTCATCCCGAGCGACATATTGTCATCCCGGGTGATACATTGTCATCCCGAGCGAAGCCGAGGGATCCCCCTAGCCCATTTCTCACATCATCCCTCATATTTACCATTTCGTCAACAAAAAAACTGCGTCAGACATCTGTCCAACGCAGGATATTTAACTCATGATCTCTTCCATACTATGAATTCCAGCAGCTTACCACTGGAAACCCATCGCATCGAGTTCGTCCACGAGCCATTCTTTTATGCGACCCTTTTTCTTACTCAACTTACATCCAAATACCCATATCCCCAGTGCTCTGTATTCTTGCGATTCGTAAGATACGTTGCAATGACCATGCTTTTCCTTTTCTATGCTTTGTCAAGGTTAATTGGCAATCAAAAAACCATCTACGAGAGATGGTTTTTTGGTAGACGCTATAGGATTCGAACCTATGACCCCTTGTGTGTAAAACAAGTGCTCTAACCAACTGAGCTAAGCGTCCATATTTAAATCATAAATGTCCTCACATTTGTGATTTCTTTGTTGTACGTGGCGAGCCGGATTTATATATTTCGCCTTCGGCTGGGCCAACTGAGCTAAGCGTCCTCTTGCTGTCATACTCGTAGTTAGCAAAGTGCACAAAAAGCTGCGATGAAATAATGGTGCCCCCGCCAGGACTTGAACCTGGGACCGTTTGCTTAAGAGGCAACTGCTCTACCACTGAGCTACAAGGGCCTACTCATTTAACGTCGATAGTATACGAAATTGAGATTTATTTTGCAAGATGTGTTCTACTGTTTGACATTATCATTATAATATCGTATCATTTGTTCAGGTGACCTCGGAGTCAATTGACCTTCGAAACATCCGAGCGCAAGCTCGGTTGTTTTTTGTTACATGTGATTTTGATATACTTATCGCGTGGAGCCACCCTTTGGGGCCACCGCAAGGTGCGGACTTCGAGGTCACCGCTCGGAATCGGGGGGGTTCGATTCCCCTTGGCTCCACGCTAAATTCCGTCTTTTCCGAGACGGTTTTTAGGTACAAAAAACGAGCATCCGTAGATGCTCGCTATTGTACTATTGTGCGATGACGATTCCTTGATCTGTCGCGAGTCGGCGGAAGGTGGGAGATGTTTCCCAGAGTTCCTCGAATGAGGAGCCGATCGCTTCGATCTGTGAATCTCCGTTGACGATGTCGCTCATGGAACGCATGACAACGAACTTATCACAGATATCACGAACTGTTGAGAGTCGATGTGCGATGATCAAACCGCTCATGCCGTTTTGCAGCACTTCAGCCAGACCTTTTTGCACAGACTTTTCTGTCGTGGAATCCAGCGAACTCGTCGCTTCATCGATGATCATGAGATTTGGTTGTTTGAGAACCGCTGCTCCAATCATCACACGCTGCGCTTCACCGCCGGAAAGCTTCACGCCTTTTTTCCCGACTTTGGTTTCCAGGCCGTCTGTAAGACGATCTCCGAAATCAACTTCGAGTTTGCGCATCATCTCCCAGAGTTGCTCATCAGAAATCTGTTCGCGAGCTTCTGGCGTGAGTGGATACAACAAGTTGTACTTGAGTGATCCAGACAGCACCGCCGGCTGCTGTGCGATGTATCCTGTTTGTTCCAGGAACGAAGATATCTTGAGATCTTTGAGATCAACTCCGTTCACGAGAATGTTTCCATGTGTTGGATCCATCCCCCTCTGCAGCAACCGCATGATCGTTGTTTTTCCTGCACCGCTTTTTCCCAGCAATGCAACAACCTCACCCGGCTTCACATCGAAGCTGACATTTCGCAGAACAGGCAATCGCTTTTTCGATGATGTTTTTTTATCATCATACTCAAACGAAATGCCTTTGAACTCCACACCTAATGCTTGATTTGAATCTAGCTCAATCGATGTTTCATCCTCTACAATGTCTGGCTCAATCGTGAGCGCTTTCATCATCGAGCGGATAGCAGGCATATTCCAGTTCATGCGCTGTTCGATATGACCAACGCGCCACATGTTATCCGTGACCATACTGGACCACACATACAGCGGCACAAACATACCGATTGCAAATGATCCTTCTACAACCTGCGTAGCTCCATAAACAAGAATCAGCAGCAAAGCTGAGACATGCAACAGACCACGCCTGCTGATGTGCTTGATGAACCAGAACCAGAAAGCTCGATCTTCTATCAAAATCTCGTCGAACCAATTGTCCATTCGATCATGTTCTTCTGTTTCTTTCGCGCATGTTTTGACACGTTCGATCTGTTCCCAGCGCTCGACACGATGTCGATTTAATGCTCGAAGCTTTTTCTCAATCGGCACACATACTTTGGCAACATGCAGGTTCAGATAGAACGCCCACATTACATACACAGCAAATGCCCCAACCATGATCGCGCCAGCGACACCGCTTAGCATGCACAAAAATACAATTGCGATCACAAAGGAAAGCAAAGCATCAACACCCTCAAACAACAACATGTTTTCGGTTTCGAGAATGCGTCCGCGTCCTTTTTCTACATTTGATGCAGAAAGTTCATCATGCTCGCGCAAATGCTGTCCGAGTGATTTCTCGAAAAACAGTTGGTTGCTTCGCTCATCGAGCGACCGCATGTTTTCTCCAAGTACAATCTCTCGCATCCGAAGAAAATAGTAAGACCCGAATCCACGAGACAGGAACAATACAACTGCGAGTGCTCCGATGTAGTAGTACGTCTGCGTGAGATCCTTAACCACCAAACTATCAACAATCAAACCAATCAGAAATGGCATACTCATCGACAACAGTCGAGAGAACAGCTGCACAACCAACATCAGCTTTGCGTAATATTTTGCCGTGTCATTGATCATCTCGCGCCACACCCAGGAATAAATCTGGATGCTTTCCTTCGTCACACCAAAATACTCTTTTAGAGTTTTCGGTGTTTTCTGTTCTGTAATATCTTCCACTTATCACCTCGCATGTGCTCTTGTAAAGAACTGTCTAAATTAGCAGATTTTATTGACCTTGTCAATGTCACTGCTAAGAAAAAATCCGTCGGGTTGCGACGGATCCCTGCGGTGACATGTTTTGCTTAATTTAACAAAATCGGTTCATATCACAACGGGCATACGTCGCAGATGTTTTGGCAATCGCAAGATCACCACGCACAGGCGCAGCATCAAAACGAGGGGTCATAGACCCGGTCGTCAACATCAAGTTGTGATATTTGTTGTTCATATTTTTATTGTGTTTTTTGTCACCCACATATCATATCCTTATGTTTCCTCTGTGTCAACCCTCCGTCCACCCAGGCCAATCACTAGGCGATATAGTAGGATAAAAAAAGCAAGGATATATTCCTTGCTAGAAACCCATCTCCACTCCATCAATCAACTTCTTGAGAAGTTCTGGAAGTGGCAGCGCCTTTTCCCACAACTTCGGGTACATACTAATTGAGGTAAATCCGGGAATTGTATTCACCTCATTGACGTAAATTTCATCAGGTGAAACGAAAAACATATCTACGCGTGCCATACCATGACACTCGAGCGCAATGAATGTATCACGCGCCAGTTGTCTGATTTTTTCTCGTGTTTCTTCATCTAGATTCTTAGGCTCAAGAATAACTGCCGATGTACTCTCTTGAGAATATTTTTCATCATATGAGTACCAGCCGTCTTGCGTGATGATTTCACCAGGTCCTGCGACATCAGGCATCACCCAATTGAGTACTGCACATTCTAACTCTCGACCATCAATTGCTTTTTCGAAGAGAATCGTTCCATCATTCTTACATGCCGCTTTGAAAGCTGGTTCGAATTCCTCTTCGCATGTCACCTTCGATACGCCAATGGATGATCCAAGATTTGCCGGCTTCACAAAGAACGGAGAACCCAACTCTTCTGCAACAGAATCGAAGTCCGGCATTTCCCCTCTTCCACGCGGAAGTTCGCCTTGAAAAAATCTTTCAGTAACCACAATATTTTCCACAACAGGAATATCGTTTTCGCGTAAGACTGTTTTAGTCAGCGCTTTGTTCATGCATACAGCAGATGCTTGTACGCCACATCCGACATATGGAACACCTGCGATTTCGAGATAGCCTTGCAGTGCGCCATCCTCTCCACCAGTTCCATGGATGAGCGGGAATACTACATCTACATTCTTCATCAGATGATGATGTCCTACATAGCGAATCTCACCTCCACCCCCGGGAGCAAAGTAACATTCTCTCAATTTTTGTACTGGTTCTGCCTGGAAAATAGGATTGCCGATCCACTCATCAACTGTGGTGATGTTTTTCAAATTACCTATCTCAAAATCGAACCATCGCCCTTCTTTTGTTACACCAACACATACAACCTGAAATCCCGCTTCAATCAGGCCAGCTCGAACTGTTTTTGCTGAACGAACTGAAATCTCATGCTCAACAGATTTCCCACCGAAGATGAGTGCGACTGTTTTTTTCTTTTCTTCCATGTAATGACCTCCTCGAGAAATGTACTTTTTTTCTAGTATTTTGTCAACACAAAAATAGGGCTTTCACCCTATTTTTCCCTATGCGCGGAAGAGGACTTGAACCTCCACGGTCGCAATGACCACAGGCCCCTCAAGCCTGCGTGTCTACCAATTTCACCACCCGCGCGAATAAATAGTAACGAGTAACTAGTAAAGAGTAATGAGGGCAAAGAGTCGACGAAGTCGACATATAAATACATCGCCTTTGGCGATACCGCTTACGCTTTACGCTTTACTAATTACGAATTACTGTTGTCAAAACTTCCTCTCCTTCCCCACAATAATTTTAAACTTCTTCCGACTCACCTGCACTTCCATATGCTTTTCTTTGCTTGTGACACCATCAACTGAAACTACTACTGGTCGTGCAAATTTCGCTCTTATCTTTTTGACTTGAACCATACTTGGTTTTATAAATTTTGTTCCAAAGAATGATTTTTTTGATGGTCGCATGAACATGGTGAATTTTCCGTCTTGTGGCTTGAGCATTCCTGGTGTTGGTTCGTCTATCCATGACGGAACTCCCAAATTACAAATTTCTACTTCTGATTCTCTTCCTTGTGGTCCGATGGCATATTTATCTTCGCATACTAAATCAAATGCATTTCCAACCATTGAAATTCGTCTGAAAAAAAATCGATCATTGAATGTTCCAACGTCTAATTTTTCGATTCTGCGTCGTGCCAGAACATCGCAAGCCTCAACTCCTTGCGGAATGCCGAGTAATTCTGAAACTGAATTATTTTCACCAACTGGCAAAAATCCAAATGTTAATCCTTTCACATCTGCGGCCCTGGAAATCACACGAGCAAATGTATCATCATTTCCTACCATCACAATTGTTTTCGCCCCACGTCGTGCCTCGTCTTCAATAATTCGATGAGGATTTGTAAAACGCGTGATCCGCACAATTTTTCCAAAGATACCAAAATCTGTCAATCGGTTTTCGTATGCCGAAAGTTGAGGTTTGTGTTTACCATCTTTAAGAAAAGAATCGTATAGGTAGATGTACATACTGCGAAGTATATAGGCGGATAGGCAAACCTATTCGCAGCGATAGCGGAGAATAGTTTGCCGTTACTATAAGTGCTGAAGGACGGCGACGCCGTCGTGAAACTATAAAATCCCTTTCCGCTGGAGCGCCAGCGAGGCACCACATAGTCTATAGACTAGATCTGGGATCAACGCGGACGCTAAGCCAGCTCTAACTCGCGTTCTTCTTCAAATTCAACCTCTGCATCTTCCTCAACTTCGATTTTAGCTCGACCGCGTTTTGGTGTTTTAGCTGCACGCTCTTCATCCATCACACAGTTCCCATGTAATGTTGCGCCAGCTGCAACTACGAGTGTTTTTGTTTGCACATCTCCAAGCACGCGAGCAGATTCAGTTAGCTCGAGCAAACCCTTTACTTGCACATTACCCTTTACCTCCCCAGCAACGCGCACATTTTCCGCCTTTACATTTGCATTGATGCACGCACCTTCTTCCACGCGAAGATTTTTATCAGTCTTCACGCTCCCACTGACCATTCCCTCAATGACCACATTTCCCTTTGAAACAAAATCCCCTTCTACCTTCACAGATGGCCCGACGATTGTCTCAACATCATCTTGCCCTGAAGATAGTGGTGTGTATTCTTCTTCTGACATAATTTTTCGAATTAGTAATGAGTAACTAGTAAAGAGTAAGGCGTAAGCGACGGCGCTCTAGGCTTTGGATTACGAAACTCCGATTCATAGATTTATTTTAGATTTTTCATCTGATGATGTAAAAAATTTTGAAGCATATGCAGCGTATACGTTGAAAAATTTTTTACGCATCAGGTGGAACATGTGAAATGAAGATGTGGAGTGGAGTTTCGTAATTCAAAGCTCTGGGCGACATATGAATACATCCCGCTTTCATCGGGATACCGCTTCCCTCATTACTCTTTACTCATTACGCTTTACTATATTGCGTGTATGTTAGCGATTTGATCTGTTGGCGTCAATGGATAAATTACATTGGATAAATTACATTTCATTCAGAGTCTGGATTCCTAAAATTCCCAAAGCATTTCCCATAACTTGAGAAATTGCAGTAATCAATGCAATTCTTCCTGATTTTGTTGATTCATCTGCATCTTTTACAGGGCATTGTTCATAGAAGCTGCTGAATTCTCGTGCCATATCATGAGTAAATCTGCACATATCAGAAGGATCTTCATCTTCACGAGCTTTTGCCAAAATCTCCTCATATTGAGCGAGCATGAGAATAAGCTTCTTTTCTGTAGGATGATTGAAATCATATTCCCGCTTCTTGTCCTTTTTCTTATCCTTATGGATCCCGGTCTGCACCGGGATGACATCTCCTTTCGTCGATGTCACTTTTTTCAAAATGCTTGCGATTCGAGCATTTGTATACAAAATATACGGAGCTGAAAATCCAGTGAATGATAACGCCTCTTCTTTGTCGAATGTAATAATTTGAGATGGTTTTACTTTCAACATTGAGAATTTAATAGAGGCTATTGCGATCGCATGAGCTGTTTGATCAATTTTTTCTTGTGACCAATCTGCGTGCCGTTCCTTTGTTTCTTTTGTTGCGTGTTCCACAACTTCATCACGAAAATCTTCATATAAAATTACGCTTCCCTTTCGTGATGACATTGAACCAGTTGTAAGTCTCACCAATTCATAACCAATATGTCGCATTGGTTTATCAAATCCATACAACTCGAGAGTTTTGTGTAGCTGTTTGAAATACAAATCTTGCCGCATGTCTGTCATCACCACACTCTCATCCCACTTTTGTTTCGCCTTTGCCTGCGCTAATCCTAAATCACTCGTTGAATACAGCCCTGTTCCATCAGATTTTCTAATCACTAGCACATCCAACTTATATTCACTTAAATCCATGATGATTACATCCTGACTTTCTTTTGCAATCCCTTTTTTCAACAAATCATCTACTGTTTTCTGACCATTTTGTGCAACATCACTTTCATAATATGATTCATCAAATTCGATTCCCAATTCATTATAAATTTTATCGAAACCATCTAGACTCCATTGTCGTGTCTCCTTCCATAACTTTTCAGTTTCTTTTTCATGTGATTCCAAATTTCGCAAAACCTCTTGTGTTTGTTCTTTCCATTCTGGATGTTCTTCGAGCATCTTTGCGGCATGCGCATATACATTTCCCAAAAATCTTCCTTTCTCATCTTCCGGAATTCTTCCCGCAAAGAACTTTTCCAATGCCCACAAGCATTTTGCCACATGTGTTCCCACATCATTTACATATGTCACCCCCGCAACCTTGTTCCCTTGCGATTTATACAAATTAATTAATGCCGCGCCAAGCATTGCATTTCGCATGTGTCCGATGTGAAATGCTTTGTGTGTGTTTGGTTGAGAGTATTCAAATATGATTTTTTGCTTTTCATTTTTTGTGGTTCCAAATTTTTTGCCTTCTTTTTCAACTGCTTTAAAAACTGTTTCTGCGAGTATTGCTTTTTCTACTGTGAAATTAATGTATGGTCCTGAAACAGAAACACCGCTTATTGACGAAGAATCTCCGACAAGTGGTTTGAGCTTTTCATATAATTCTTTTGCAACCACTCCTGCTGATTTTTTCTGCTCTTTTGCTACTACAAAACATGGGAATGCAATGTCCCCCATATCCTGATTTGGAGGTGTTGAAAATTGATCTGGTGAAATTTTAATACCAGCCTTTTTAAAAAGCTGTGCAAGTTCTTTGTGTGTTGCATCGAGTACGGACATATTTTTACTTGTCATCCCGTAGTCGTACGGGACCCATCTTTCTAAATGCGTCATCTTGAGCGAAGTGAGCGAGGAACGAGCGAATGAAGTCGAAGGATCCTGGGAGGATTCCTGACGAGATCCTTCCCCCGTCTGCACGAGGGCAAGCTCAAAGGAAATTTGTTTATAGAAACACTCCGCTAGCGCTGCGTTTCACTCAAGATGACAGCTGGTTCAACTGATCTTCTAGTTTAGCATGTTTTGCTTTTGCTTCGTCCAATTTCTTTTGTTCTACTTCTACAATTTTTTCTGGAGCGTTGTCGATAAATTCTTTGTTTCCTAATTTTTTCTCTAATGATGAAACGTATTGTGCGATTTTTTCCATCTCTTTTGTGAGTCGAGATTCTTCTGCTTCTACATCAAACAGTCCTTCCAATGACATATATATTATTGCCTCACCTACCACAGCAGATGCGCATTGTTCTGGTTTTGTGATTCCTTTTTCGATAGTCAGATTTCCGACGCGTCCGAGTTTTGTGATTATGTCGGATATGTTTTGTAGTTCTTTTTTGCCATCAATTGTTAGATCGATTTTTGTTGCGGCTTTTACATTTGATTCTTGACGTAAATTTCTGATCGCAACAATGATGTTTTGTGTTTCTTTGAGGTGCCTGATCGCTTCTTTGTTTACTTTCAGTTTTGTTGATGGCCATGATGCAACAATTAACGATTCATTGCCCATCAATTTCCAAATGTGTTCAGTTACAAATGGCATTGCTGGATGCCAGAGTTTTACAAGCGTCTCTAAACAATATC
>NZCD01000019.1 GCA_002688135.1 Parcubacteria group bacterium | reverse complement strand
TCGAGTTGTATCAGGTTGTCCAACAATCCGGTATTTTTACCAATGTTGATGTAAATGATGTGTCGTCGCGATTGGAAGGAACATTTCTAGCGCCATATATTGAAAGTATAAAAACAGAATGGAAAACATACGCAGAAGCAGCAACCCGAGAACTATCTTCGTATTTATTTGAGAGCATCAAAAACATCACATCAAACACACTGACATTCATGTTTCAGCTATTCATTATGTTTTATGCTCTCTTCTATTTTTTAAAAGACGGGAAAAAGATGCTCGCACGACTCATGCACTTGTCACCACTTGGAAATAATTACGAAAAAAGATTATTTGAACGATTCACTTCAACAACACGCGCTACATTAAAAAGCACGGTGATTGTCGGAGGTATTCAGGGATTGCTCGGAGGTTTGATGTTCTTTTTCACAGGTATTCAAGGTGCATTTGTCTGGGGTGTAATTATGTTCGCGCTCTCGTTAATTCCAGTTCTAGGATCATTTATAATTTGGTTTCCAGCTGGTTTGATAATGTTGGCACTTGGAAATATTTGGCAAGGTGTAGTAATTCTCGCCGTCGGAACATTTGTGATTTCATTGGTCGATAATTTATTACGCCCACCACTTATCGGCCGCGATATTCAAATGCATCCGTTAGTTGTTTTATTAACCACGTTAGGTGGATTATTTTTCTTCGGAATTTCAGGATTTGTGATAGGTCCAATTATTGCGGCACTCTACATCTCGATCATGAATGTGTATGAGGAGTATTATAAGACGTCACTCGAAAAGAACTGACATCGCTCGGCAATGTCATCCTAGGGCGACGCAGGAGCGATAGGATCCAGAAATTAAAAAAGATTGCCGCGTCGCTCGTACCTCGCTTCTCGTAATGACGCTAAGGAACATATTAAATAATAAAAAAGCCCCGACCAGTTAGTCGGGGATTTGTTTACTCGAGAAATTTCGCAGTTCGCTCTGCGACCCATGCGTAGTTAGCTCGAACTTGAGCCAAAACTTCAGGAGTAACTTTCGGTGCATCTCGATACACCTGTTTGGATTTTTCTTGTGACTTGTCACCCCACGGCCAGATTCTCCATGAATCATTGTCGATAACATCTGCTACAACAATTTCAGGATATGATGTACCCACAAAACCACACTCAATCTTCAGATCGATAAGCTCAACCTTTTGATACGCCCATGCAGTCTCGATAATACTAAAGACTCGCTCAACAAAATGTCGAAGCTTTGAAATGCGGGGATAAAGTTTGTGAGGCTCCTCCAATGGAAGCTCACTAATCAGTCCTGCGTTAAGCGGGACACCTGCATTAAAAAGCATAATGCGACGCCGCACAAAATCATGAACCATGAGCGGATCACCCATATCATTGTCTTTGAAGTAGAACTCAATTTCAAGATCGGAAAATCGCGCTCCACTATCAACATTTTGATTGCGCTTCAGATATGAGCCGGCTGCGCGACGACGAGCCACGCACTCAATCAGGATCATATCAGCACGTTTTGCCAGGAATGAGGTTTTATCAACGCGCCCAGCAAAATGAGTAAGCATGTTCTTGCTTTCTAGCAGTTCAAAGCAATCACAAGTTGTTGAGTTAGAAAGAGCGCCTTTGCCCTCAATCAAATCATGTCTTGCGCCGTTGCCTGCGGTAATGTCATCCTTGCTCTGAATGATAACGCGATCCGTGCGTTTCGGATCACTCCAGATGATCTTGGTTTTGCCCTCGTTGAGCTTGGTTCGTTCTGCCATCTCTTTCTCCTGTGTCAAAGATCAAGATCGTACGTTATCACAAGTAGAGCCTATCTTACAAATAATGCTACACACCTACGAAGTTCTTTTTCCGCTAAACAAGTTCAAAGCTCGTCGATGATGCGGGGGCATCACCTCCTCACTTATTCACGTGTTTATCGAAAAAATAACATCATATTTGTGCAGCATTATTTGTAAGATAGGCTCTAAAAAAGGCCACAAGCGACTTACTAAGACACGTCATCCCGACGAAGGAGGGATCCCGAGGGTTTCAGTTCTAATGCTGGATTCCCGCCTTCGCGGGAATGACAATTTATAGTCGGGATGACGTGGTTTTTACGCGAGCCAAACCGCGGAAATGATAGTGAGAGCTATGAGGGAAGTAAAGACGGAAACTAAAATTACGCCAGCAGTAAGTTTTTGTCCGAGTTTATATTGTCCTGAAAGAATAAATGCAGTTACTGCGGTGGAAGTTGCGGCCATTGCAGTTCCTACAAATAATGGCACACCAGTCACGCCAAGGAGTTGCAAAACAATAACAGTCGCAAGTGTTGGCAGAACAACTTTCAATAATGAAATAGTAATCGTCGGAATCCACGGAATTTGCTTTGGCTTGATATCAAATAAGAATGCCCCCAAACCAAGTAATGCAGTTGGCCCAGCAGAATCAGAAAGAATCTGAATAAATGACATTGCAAAAGCTGGAAGTTCTGGAAAAGAAAATATTGGCCATAACACACCAAGAAGAACCGCCCACAAAAACGGAAGCTCAAGCATCGTATGCAAAACATCTTTCTTGATTGATGATTTTGAAAATTGATTTAAAACGACAATACTCACAAACAACATCACAACAACTAAAACAACACTTAATAATGATGCATATACAACACCTTCATTTCCAAACGTAAATCGTGCATACGGAATTCCGAGGTACGCGGTTGATCCAAATGTAATCAACATCGGCAATGTTGCACGAGTAGATTTTTTAATCTTCTTCATTGCAAGAAAGGGTAGAAGAAGAACAACAATAATAAGATGCGCCAACAAAACCCCACCCAACAATTTCAAATCTTCAGAAAGCACACGCCCAGAAATATCAGTCGTAATCAACGCATAAAAAATCAACGCCGGAAGCGCGATATAATACGCATAACTATTCATCACCCCAACTGAAGACTTACCCCAAATTTTCACATGACGACATAGCCATCCAATCGCAATAATGCCGAATGTTGGGACGATGGATGAAAGTAGAGCTGATAGCATAGTTGTTGATTATACCATAATTAAAAAACCCCACGCCATAAGGGCGTAGGGAAGGTAGTAAACACGTAGGTTCACGGAATGTATTAGTATGTTTCGCGGAGGCGCTCTTTCAACCCAGAAAGAATGCGCTTGGTTCCGTGCGCAATCTTGAGTTCGAGTGCATCCTCAAGTTTCACCCAGCGAGCTTTCATTTCAGCAGTATCCGTCGGAGGGATTTCTCTGTTGGTAAATCCCAGGAAGTTGTGCACGCTATATGCCCGGCCGGAGTTGTCTGCGATCGTGATGACAATTGGATCACCCGAGCTTGAAACATCATTCGCAAGATGATCAACGCCAGTTTCTTCCTTGAGTTCACGGAAAGCTGTAAGCCAAGGTATTTCATCCTCCTCGACTTTACCGCCAGGGAATGAATAGAAGCCTTCCCATGCGCCAACAAGACGTTCGCCAATGAGAACTGAATGAGTGCCAAGGCAATACATGACGACTGATGCAGCCTTAACAAGATCATCGCGTTTTGAAGGAGGTGAGAGAATTGTCAGAGCATTTTCTTCATTCTCGACGAGCCAACCGCGCGCTTCGTAATACGCTCGAACTTCACAATCATCCAAAGCAGCAACACGCAAACCTTTCTTGTCCAACAGTCGAACAAAGCGCTCGCCAATGCCATCAGATCGATGATCGGGATGCAGCCAGACGGAAACGAATCCAGGAGCAATAGCTGTGAGCTGCACTCCGACTGGATCAGATCCCAGGATGAGCGGTGTCAGTGAATATACCCCATTATTTGCAGACAGTGATTCAATGATTTCAGATTGTCCAACATCACGCAGATGCTGAAAATAGCCTTCACGGACTCGTTCCCATTGATCAAAGAAATCATCCAGATCAGGAATGAGGAGTATGAATCCATGCTCGATAAGATGAATTCCATAACCTTCCAAAGGAGGATCAAAGTCGTGTTCCTGAAGGCGAGCAAGTTGACATTTCGTCATCGCGAGCGAAACTTCGTCAGCCTCTTCTCTGGTACCGCAGGGATATGGAAACGTAGTTTGCGTGTCGGGAATGATCATACAATCATGAGTGTGAACGATGGCTTCTATATCAGGATGATCACGATAGAGAAGTGCATGAACATGAGAATCGATGGACGGCTTGTTGCCATCATACGGACTTCCATGAGAATGAAAGCGCATGACAGGCGTCGTAGATTCGAGATCAGGCTCAACTAAAAACAAAGCATCCCAATGCAAACCAGCTTTATGGACACCTCGCGGAGTGATATGAAAACTATGGCCACTTCGTGCCGAGATGTTTCCATTTTCATCTACGAGTAGACCTGTTCGCTGAGAAAAAGCAAGAAGACGTGAAGCATTTTCAAATCCCTTACCTTCAAAATGATCGTTTTCAGTACAATCCTCAACACGTTCACTACGAGCCCACTGCACCGCAGATCGAGCTCTGACAAAATCAACAAGTTGTTTGGCAACTTCTTCTTTTGTACCAGTGAAATCAATCGCACCACCTTCAGGTGTTACAACAATAATTGGATGCTGGCCATCTTTCACATATTGCAAATCATTTGCAACAACAAGATTCAGTCGACACTTTTTAAGTTGCGCCTGTGCGACATCAATAAGTCTTTCGCGCGACACACCAGAGAGAAGTTTAAATCCAACCAGAAACGCATGCGTCCCATACCAATGACGAAATTGCGAAATCAACTTTTCATTGCGCACAAGATCAAGGCGGAGCAGCTCGTCATCTGAAGAAATTTTCCCATCCTGTTTGGTGGGACGGTAATCGCACGGAGCTGATGCCATGAAGATGATATTTGGCGTTGCAAAGCCAGGCTTGTGACGGAGATCCCATTCACATGTCTCGAGATCTCTGTCAGTAACACCAGAATCGATGAGCTTGCGCGCATCATGTGTGAATTTCTTCATTTCATTTTGCAAATCCTCAAACGAGTCAAACGAACTAATTCGCAGACCGGCTGTATCCTGATTTGCACCGCAATGTTCACAGCATTGTGCTTGTGTGAGCTTGCGCAACATATAACCAGCGAGCAACTCCGTGTTGCAATCTGCAGCGTGCAAAGCATGTGCGATTGCAAGCCCAAGTCGCCCCGTCGAGATATTCGAGATAAATCGAATATCATCAACAAATTCACGTGTCGCACCTGCTGTAACTAAAGCAGAAATGTGTTCCATGTTCGCCTCCGTTTGTGAATGAACAAGAGGTGACATTAACAATTTCTACATCCACTGTCAATATAGAAAATAATATACGAAGTCCCTAGAAAAGGGTCCCCGACCCGAAAAAATATAAGACCGTGATGGGTAGAAAGCATATATTCGAGGACAAACAAAAACTCCCTCGCAAGCGAGAGAGTTTTTATTTGTCCCCGGAGGGAATCTCTGCGATACCCCTGAGCGACGCAGGAGTGAGTGGGGTGGAACCCCCATCTTTGTGAGGTACAAAAAACCGCTCTAGAAGAGCAGCTTTCTGATATGTCCCCGGAGGGAATCGAACCCCCATCAATGGGTCCGAAGCCCATCGTTTTATCCGTTAAACTACAGAGACGTGTAGTAGTATTAAGTGGATCCAGGATCAAGTCTGGGATGACAGTTAATGAGAGAAGTTTACGACGTCCAGCCCTTTGTTGCAAGTCCCTTTTCCGCTGCGTCAGTTTGCGCTTCTTGTTTTGAAGTTCCTTCTCCTTCGCAAACTAATTCATCACCGAGATATACTCCAATCACAAAATGTTTTTTATGATCCGGGCCACTTTCTTTATGTACGCGATACGTTGGTGTGTAGTTCACGCGCGCCTGCGATTCTTCTTGAAATCGAGATTTAGGATCAAGATATAATTTATTTTCAAGAATGTGTGGCAACTTCGCAATCATGAATTCATGAATAAATTGTCCGGCGATTTCATATCCACGATCCAAATGAATCGCACCAATCAATGCCTCAACCGCATTCGCTAAAATGTATTGCCGTGCTTTTGATCCTTTATCTTTGGATTCACCACGAGACAAATACAAACTCTCTTCCAAGTTAATTTGACGACCAACCTCCGCAAGCATCTTAGAATTAACTAAAGCTGCTCGCCAGTTTGTTAACTCACCTTCAGGATTATCAAACTCACCATAGAGATGCTCGGTAACAACAAGCTCCAAAACCGCATCACCCAAAAACTCCAAACGCTCATTATGATCCAAATGAAAATCAGAATGTTCATTCAAATAAGAACGATGCACAACGGCCTGCTTCAATAAATCAATATTCTTAAACTCAATACTGATTGTCTCCTGCAATTTTTTTAGATTATCTGCTTCCATACAAAATAGAAAACCGGAGATCGAACATACACATACCAATATATGATATCCATATGCCCAACATTCGGTTGTAATTGGTTAAATTGTTAAATGGTTACGAGCTTCGCTCGCGCTCGCACAGCAGGCGCAAAACAATTTAACCATTTAGCAATTTAACAATGAATAATTCAAGATTTTTCGGATTTCTCCTCTTTATTCTCTTTCTTCTTCGGCGGTTTAAGATCTACCTCCTTCATTTCACCAGACTCCTTAATATCATTGTAAATCGCACCCAAAACCCCATTTACAAACTTTCCGCTAGATTCACCACCAAATGACTTCGCCAACTCGATTGCCTCATTAATAGCAACACGAGAAGGAATATTCTCTGTCATTTTCATCTCATACACGCCGATACGCAATATATTGCGGTCAACGTTGGTAATTTGCTCCAATGGCCAATCCGGCGCATATTGCACAATAATCTCATCAATATCCTTCTGATTATCCAAAACACCATGAACTAACTCACGAGAAAACTCATGATCGTCCAATCCTGGGCCAAATTCAGTTAAATTGTAAGAGATGGTCTCTTCCAAATCCATGTTTTCAAACTTTTTCGGGATAGCTTGTCGGGTAAAATCCCATTGATACAAAGTTTGCATGGCGATGGAACGAGCGAGGTGGCGATTAGCCATAAAGAACGAGTTAGACTAAATATTTATTTTTATATTTTTTTGTCTAAGTTTACACTTTTCGTCCACGATAGGAACCGCAAGACGAACATGCATGATGTGGAACGCGCGGTGCTTTACATTCAGAACAAGTAGTTGTTGCCTTAGTTTTGAGTGCAAAATGAGATGCGCGGCGTTTTCTTTTAGACGAAGTATGTCTGTGACCAGGAAGTGCCATAAAAAAGTCTGTTAATTTCTAACTATTTGTAGAGACATACTATCAAGACCTGTGTATAAATGCAAGATCTGAAATATCAAAATAACTAAATTGAGTTTAATCCTAACGCTTCGTTGACAAAATCACCTAAAAATGCTATTATATGTTTGTAGTGGTGCTACCCCGTTCAGGGGCGCACCATTTTTGTTTGAAATATGATATAATAGATGAACTCATCTATTTACATCATTAACAAAGGATATGGCTTTTCGAAATCCTCAATATAAAGCGTTTCAACATCTGCGTTTGTGGATGCTCGCTTTGATTTTCATTACATGTACAGCTTTCTGTGCAGCTTTTCTAGCTCCAAATAGCGTTTATGCGCAAGATGAAGAGAGAAGAGACGAAACTGAAGAGGTTTCACAAGAGGCACAAGAAGATGTTGAGGTTTCATCAGAAGAGCTTGAGGTAGAAGAGGCGGCAGTGCTGCCAGACAGTCCATTATACGGATTCAAACGATTTGGACGTGCATTACGAGAAACATTTACGTTTAATCCAGTTAAAAAAGCTGAAATTCGACTAGAACACGCAAATCGTGAGCTTGCTGAAGCACAACAATTATTAGACGAGAGACCAGAAGAAGAAAAAGCAGCAAAAGCAGCAGCAAGAGCTGTTGAGCGTTATCAAAAAAGAATTGAGAAAATTTCAGATAAAGTAGAAGATTTTCGTGAACGAAAAGGAGAGGGTGACGAGAAGGTTGATAAATTACTTGAAAAAGTGATTGATAAACAAATTAAACACAGAAAAGTAATCGAGCGAATTGAAGATAAAATTGATAAACACGCGCCTCAAGATATTCGCGATGAAATTCGAGATCGAATCGCACAAAGCCGCGATCGTGTTGCGGAACATGCGGGTGAATTTATTGGTGGTGTAGAACAAGACCCAGAACGACTTGCAGAACGCATTCATGCTGCTCTAGAACAACAAGAAGGTTCTGAATTTAGAGATTTTAAAAACGTAGAGGTATTGCGTCATTTTGCAGATCACGCACCAGAGGAATCCCGGGCTGCATTTCGTTCTGCAGAAGATCGTGCATTTGATCGATTTTCAGATCGAATCAGTACATTAGCTCCTGAAGATAGAACACGACGATTCGAAAAATATGTTCGCTATGTGCATGGTGATGAAACTGTACACATGGAATTATTTGATCGACTCGAGCAAGAAGAGAATTTGCCAGATGATATTCGCGAGCAAATGGAGGTTGCAAAAGATATTGCAGCACGCCGTTTTCAAACTCGATTGGAAGATGGTGAAAAGTATGGTGAAGAATATCGAGACCGATTCCGCGAGCGTGCATTAAAACGATTTAAAGTTGATCGACCAGATGTTGGGCAACTTCGAGCAGTTCAGGAAATGCGTGAGCGTATTGAATTCAAAAACGAAGAAATTCGTCGCGAAGTTGAGGCAGCTGAAGAAAAATCGGTGAAGCAATTTGCATCACAATTTACAGATACAAAATCACAGGATCAAGCAGCGCGATTCCAAGAATTATCTCGACAAATGCGAGAAAATCCAGATCCTACCACATTCCGCTTGCTACAAGCACTTGAGGAAGAAGTAAAACAAGATCCAGAAAAACGTGCGTTCATTGAGCGATTTGAGCATGACACAAAGGCAGAATTTGCGCATCGTGCCGCTGAAGAAGGTGATGAGTTCTTAGAAAGAATTGCATCATCAAACCCGCACGATCTTGAAATCTTTGAAGATTTAAGAAGAGAGTTTAGTGAAAATCCAGACGATTTTTTTGGCCCGCCTCCATTTAGAGACGATGGTTTTGGTCCTCCAGGATTCAGTCCAGATGGTTTCGGCCCTCCTCCGTTTGGAGATGAATTTGATCCATTTGCTGGAGAAGATAGACGAAGATTCGATGGTCCACCTCCAGGATTCGAACAATTCTTCGAGAAAGCAAAACAACATCAATCAGAACGAATTACCGATCACTTACGTGACATCGAAGATCCTGAATTATTCGAATCATTCGAAAATCGATTCCGTGATCTTGATGAAGGTATTTTCGAAGAATTGAAACAACGACAAGGATCATTTGAAGAAACACTTTTTGATCGACGAGATTTCGCAAAAGCGCGAGAACTTGAAGATCAAGAACGTCGCACAAGACAAGAGTTGTCTGGTGAGCGTGAAAACTTGCATCGAGAATTCGAAGAACGAGAAAGAAATGCTGGTTCAGAAGAAGATCGAAATAAAATTCTTGAAGAACGTCTTGAGAGAGAGGCTGAATTTAATGAACGAGAATTAGAAACTCGTCGTCAATTATTTGATCAGCGGGTTGGTTCAGATCCATTTTGTGATGATCGTTGTCAGCAAGAGGAGCGCAAGCGATTCCAGGATCGAATTGAGGATAGCCGACGTGGTTTTGAAGAAGATATTGAATTGCATCGCGGGCAAATCGAATTACGACGATTCATGAGCGAACGTGATGAAGAAAGGCGTCGTGAAGATCATGGTGATGAAGATCGTGAACCTAGATTCGAAGATTTCGGCCCTCCAGCTTTTGATGAAGAACGACGAGAAGAGCATCGAGACTTCGGACCCCCAGAAGGATTTGTTCCTCCTCCTTTTGAAGATGGGCGATTCCAACCTCCGGCTTTTGATGATCATCGTGAAGAGCGACGCGAAGACTTTAAGCTGCCTGTGTTTGAAGAGCGGCGAGAAGAGCGACGAGAGCATCGTGATGATGAGCCAGTATTTGAACCTCGATTCGAAGCGCCTCCTACGCCAGAAGAAGTCTTCGAACACTTTGAAGAACGTCGTGAAGAAATTCCTGAACCAAGATTTGAACGTCGTGAAGATTTCCGACCACCAGAGCCACGGATTGAACATCGCGAAGAACCGAGAGTTGAAGAACGTCGTGAGGAGCCGCTTTTTACGCCTCCGCCAGAACCAGTACGAGAAGAACGTCGTGAAGAACCACGATTTGAACCACCTCCTGCACCAGAAGAAGTATTCAGACATTTTGAAGAACGTCGTGAAGAAATTCCAGAACCTCCTCGAATTGAACATCGCGAAGAACGTCCGCCAGAACCAGTATTCACACCTCCGCCAACAGAGGTGGTACAACCAGCTCCGGAGCCGGCGCGTGAAGAACGCCGCGAGGAGTCAGCACCACCACCTCCACCACCGCCGGTGGAAATCGCACCTCCGCCTGCGGACGTTGGGCCGCCTCCAGAAGAGCGTCGATCTAGCGTCGGAAGCTTCATCTCTAGATTATTCTCTGATCTATTTATGAAATCTGCACTTGCCGGATGGTAGCGCGAAGCGCACTGAAGAACTTATGAACTAAAGAACTGAAGAACAAAGAGCGGTTCGCCGCTCTTTTTGATATTGACAAAAGATGTATCAAAATGTAGAGTGAGAGGCACGTACATTACATGGAGGGATAATGTGGTTCATTAAATTTATTGGAATGATGCTGTATGTAGTGTTGTTTTTTTGGACAGCAGTCTACAGTTATCTGGCGTTTTTTTTATTAGGAACAGCGCTTGTGCTTATAGCGCTCATTGTGCGAGACATAGAACAGCCAATTGAGATGACCTCACAAGTAAAGGACAAAAGATGCCCGTATGGGGAACTCTGTGCTTTGCATGCAGGCAAAAAGGAGAAGTCATGAACATCATGCAAAAGAAAATCGCACTCGCTTTCGTCTGGTTGATGGTGCTCATTGCATTCATCGATGAGTCAATGGTGGGCATCGCAGCAGCATGCGCTGCACTGATTCTCACGCCGACCATCTTGAAAAAGAAAGAACCTCAACGACAGAAGATTGGGATACGCCAAAAGGACAATCAGAGATGAATATTGGAACAGGAATCGCAATTGCTGGTTGGCGCAGGTGTGGCAGCAGTGTTCGCTGAGCCTTTAGTGGCAGTGCTTGGATTTGCATCTGCAATGATCGGCACCATCGCAATTGTGGGTTTGCTTGAAACACGTGATATCACCATCACGGAAACGACCAATTAACCCTGAATACATCACCCCACGAGGGTGATTTTTTTATTATCCCAAAAACCACCGGCGCAGCCGGTGTGTGCGTTTTGGTCCCCGTAGACACGAGGATAAACTCCGCTCGTGGTCATACCAGGCAGTCACATCGACTCGAACATGTCTTGATAACCACGAAATAAACATAGCATGTCATTGCGAGGAGGAACGACAGAGCAATCTTACTATCACAACGAAGTAGCATTGCATTGTTTGTAAACGATCCAACAGGCAGTTATTTGATGCCACATGGATTCCGTACGACTACGGAATGACAATCTGTGTGCAGTCCTCAAGTCGCTGGTGCGCCGGCGTAGCCGGCAAGATACAAACCACCGGCTTCGCCGGTGGTTATGATTTTGGATTATATATTGGAACCAAGCGGTATGATGTCAGGAAGTATGGTGGGACTAAGTCGATCTCGTTCAAGTTCCAAATCATATTGGTTTTGCAGGTTCATCCAAAAGGTTGCTGATGTGCCAAAAAAAGTAGCGAGTCGCAAGGCTGTATCAGCAGAGACAGCGCGCTTACCATGAACAATTTCATTAATACGACGAGCCGGAACTTTTAGTGCTTTTGCTAGTGCGTACTGGCTTAGAGAAAGTGGGAGTAAAAATTCTTCAAGTAAAATTTCTCCTGGATGAATGGGCTGTGTTTTTTTTGACATATGTTAGTGATAATCAATGATGTGAACATCATATGCTGCATTGTTGAGCCACCTGAAACAGATCCGCCACTGTTTATTTATTCGAATGCTATAGAGATCTTTTGTTTTAAGTCGTTTGAGATGATTTCCAGGTGGTACTTTCAGATCTGAAAGTTGAGCAGCAGCATCGAGCATGAGAAGTTTTCTATAAGCGAGATGCTGAATGTGAGCAGAAAACGAACGAACGCGTTCGCGAGCAAATATGCGTTCTGTGTCTTTCTTTTTAAAGCTCGCGATCATATACAACAATAGTAACGCGTGGCGTTACTATTGTCAAGTGTTGTGGATTCCTGCCGAAGCTAGGAATGACAATTACTAGATCATCGTCACAGTTGCAACACGATCTCCTTCCTTTTTGAATTTCATGATTCGGACACCTTGAGTTGCGCGAGAAATCTTTGAGATTTTTTGGATTGGGGTTCTAATTACTTGACCGTTATGTGACATCGCAATAATATCTCTATCGTCGCGTCCACTCACTAAGAACGATGCAACAATACGTCCAGTCTTCGCAGTAATCTTCGCGGTCAAAATTCCAGAACCACCACGACCCTGCAATCGATAATCATCAACCGCAGTTCGTTTTCCATATCCATTTCCCATCACAGTCAATAATTGAATTGTTCCAGATTGTTTTGGATCCAACACATCCATTCCAACAACTTTATCTTCACCCTTCAATTTCAATCCACGAACACCAGCAGCTACGCGTCCCATCTTTCGCAATTGCTTCTCATCAAATCGGATCGCTTGCCCACCGTCTGTCGTCAACATCACATGATCCTTTCCTGTCGAAGGTTTCACCCATCCCAAAACATCCTCGGATTTCAATTTAATCGCAATTAACCCAGAGCGTCGCACATTCGTAAAATCCTGTAAATCAACTTTTTTAATCACGCCCTTTTCTGTCGCCATCACCAAGAACTTCGCATCATCATAATCTGAAATCGGCAATGTTGTGGTAACTTTTTCTCCAGGACCCAACTGCAAGAAGTTCACCATAGCCTGACCCTTTGCAGTTCGAGAACCTTGCGGAATATCGTACGCTTTCAACTGGAATACACGTCCACGAGAAGTGAAAAAAAGAACATCAGAATGCGTCGAAGTGATAAACAACGAATCAACCATATCTTCTTCCTTCGTCGTTAAACCGATCACACCCTTCCCACCACGAGATTGTTGCTTAAACGTATCCGGCGGCAAACGCTTCAAATATCCATCTTTTGTCATCACCACAAGCGTATCCTCATCCGGAACCAAATCCTCCATTGAGAAATCCTTCACACCTTTAGCGATAATTTTCGTGCGACGTTCAGTTCCAAACTGATCACGCAATCCAATAACTTCTTTTTTCACAACAGTCTCAATCTTCTTGTCAGATTTCAACAATCCTTCCAAATCCGCAATCAACTTTTTCTTTTCTTTTAACTCATCTTCTAATTTCTTTCGTTCCAATGCAGCTAATTGACTCAATCGCATGTCCAAAATCGCATTTGCTTGAATCTCCGACAATTTAAATCGCTTCATCAATTTCTCTTTCGCATTATCACGATCTTTGGATGCACGAATCAGTTTAATAACCTCACCAATCTTAGCCTGCGCCTTAACCAACCCCATCAAAATATGTGCTCGTTCTTTCGCACGCTTCAATTCATATTCCGCTCGACGACGCACCACATTTTTGCGATGCTTAATATACTCATTCAAAATCATCTTCAAATTCAACACGCGCGGATTAATACCATCAATCAACGCCAACATGTTCACATGAAAACTCGTCTGCATTTGAGTATGTTTGTAGAGCAAATTCAAAACCTTCTTCGGATACGCATCTTTCTTTAATTCAACAACAACGCGAATTCCCTCACGATCTGACTCATCTCGCAAATCCCGAATCCCATCAATTTTCTTATCCTTCACCAAATCTGCAATCTTCGTAATCAAATTCGCTTTATTCACCTGATACGGAATTTCAGAAATAATGATGCGGAATGAATTTGATTTATGTTCCTCAATTTCCGCAACAGCACGCTGCACAATTCCACCCTTTCCAGTCGCATACGCCTGCAAAATATCTTTCTTATTATAAATGACAGCTCCGGTAGGGAAGTCTGGCCCCTTCACATGCTCAAACAAATCCTCAACCGTAAGTTTCTTATTTTCAATCAAAGCAATAATTCCATCACACAATTCGGAAAGATTATGCGGTGGAATATTCGTCGCCATTCCAACTGCAATTCCAACTGTTCCATTTAGAAGTAAGTTTGGTAACAATCCAGGAAGAACAGAAGGCTCCTTATGTGTGTTGTCGTAGTTATCTCGCCAGTCAACAGTTTCTTTATCAATATCAATCAGAAGTTGTTCTGAAACTTTTTGCAACTTCACCTCGGTATAACGCATCGCAGCCGCACGATCCCCATCAACTGAACCGAAGTTTCCCTGACCGCGAATGAGCATCTCACGCATGTTAAATTCCTGCGCCATACGTACAAGCGTATCGTAAACTGCTGTATCACCATGCGGATGATATTTACCCAACACCTCACCAACAACAGTTGCAGACTTTCGAAATTTCGCGCCCGATTTCAATCCCATCGTCCACATCGCATACAAAATACGACGATGCACAGGCTTCAAGCCATCACGAACATCAGGAAGTGCGCGCGAAACAATCACACTCATCGCATATTCCAAATAAGAAGATTTCATTTCCTTCACGAGCGGCTGAGGAATAATTTCTCCAATCAATGGTTTGTCGGGCTCAAGCTCTTTAGTTAATTTTTTAGGCATATTATTCTTGTGTAGATGTCGTAGTTTTCTCAAGTTCTAATTGAATCGCATCGATGATTTCCTGCGGGAGTTCAAGTGTAGAAGATGCTGCCGCAGCTTCCTCCTCCTGCCTTTTTAAAATATAAGCTTTTTGTTTTTCAAATCTCTTCTGATCTTCCTCAAATTGTTTTCCAATCTCCGCGAAATCTTCTTTCAGCTGATCAACTACAGGATTATCCTGTTCTTTTGCTTCATCAACAAGCTGTAATACATGTTTTCCTGTAGTCCGAAACCAGAAGTAGACGATCGCAGCAAAAATTAACACAAAAGCCACGACAATGAGAGCGGTGTTAGGTTGTTTCTTCATAGGATGGGTCAGTCATGCTGTAAATCCGTCAGCCTGCGCCGAGGATAAAATCGCTTAGGAAAGACGATTTTATTTCGGCGGTTGTAAAACAACCACTGCCATATCATCATCAGGTAAATTCTTTCGGATTGCTTTAAATTTATCAATAGCTTTTACATCCTGCGCTCCAATTTCCTTTAAGAATGCATCAAGTTTACCATGCTTATCATCTAACCCTTTTACTTTGTAGGCGACCGGCACAACAACGCGAGGCTGAATGGCTTGTATCAAATTGACAGCCTGATGAGGTTTCAAGGTGTCCTCTCCACCAACCGGAACAAACAAAACATCAACGTCGCCAAATGATTCAATCAATCCATCTGGAACATCTCCTTTAAATAATCCAACATGAACAAAGCGTACATTGCCGACATCAAATCGATAGACCGTTGCATCAGCCAAAGGAGTTCCATGAATCATCACACCCTTAATCTCATATTCTCCTGGACCTGTAATTTCAAATGGCTCGCCAGAAACGCCTTTCAAATCTTTATCACCACGCGTTGCCATTACAACATTCCCAGCACCAATACCGGGAACCGTAACACCTTTGGGTGTATAAGGATCAACAACGACCGTGAGGTCGCGCGATTGAGTTTTTTCTTGTAATCGAATGCATGTGTTGCCGTGGAATGTCACGTACATAGAGTTTGTGAGGCGGTTACTTCTTTATAGATGACAATTATATGAGTTTTGAGGGTTTTTGGCAATAGGTGGTTTTGAATTATGGATTAGGAATTATGAATAATGGATTCGACGCTGACTTTTTTATTTTGTTGCCTAAACTTAACGACAGAATATTTTAGGCGGTACAATAATTAACCGTGGGCGTGGGATGGTTCCGCTAGGAATCTAGTCATTTTCCTCTCCGGGGTTCGATTCCCCACATGTCCATGGGAAGATTTGACAGATGAAGACTGATGGTATATTGTTTGATCAATGACTAGATTCCTCGGAACTATCTGAGAGATTAGAAATCCCCGTTCTGCGGGGATTTTTATTTTAGAAACTATAGGGTATACTATTCATACAGCATGTCGGTGTGTCCGACTGGTGGACGGACGGAATCAATCCCGGCCCCTAAAATCCCTCGTGTTATCGGGGGGTTTTTGTTGATAGAATATCTGAGTAGTGATGTAATATTTGTGGGAACCGTTTTCAAGATCCACTTGGACGGAATAGACTTATTTGAAGTCGGGGTCGGTCTACGGATCGGCCTTTTTTTATACATAATTGACAAAAAATACACTTTTATTTATACTCTACGCAATCAATAATCTGCTAAATCCACGCAATAATTATACCTCGTGTGTGGTCGGGGGCCGTGATATCACTAAAGATAGCGGTTAATAGGCAGTTTTTTTATATATGATTGCAACGGAAGCAAAAAGCGAATTCGATGAATTAATCGCTGACAAAACATATCACAAATTTCCTAAAGTAGGAGATGTTATCGCAGGACAAGTTATCGCAGCCTCACGAAATGAGGTGCGTATTGATATTGATGGGGTAGCTGTTGGTGTTGTTCGTGGACAAGGTTTATATAATGAATCACCAACATACTCACAATTAAAAGCCGGCGATACGGCCGAAGCAACAGTTTTAGAATTAGAAAACGAAAACGGAGAATTGGAATTATCATTCCGCGAAGCCGGATACAAAAAGACATGGGATGAATTGGAAGCGCTAGTAAAATCTGGCGATCCAGTACAAGCAACAATTGTAGAAGCAAATAAAGGTGGATTGATCGCAATGGTTGCATCAGCTCGCGGATTTTTACCTGTCTCACAACTATCTCCAGACAATTACCCGCGCGTACAAGGCGGAGACAAACAAAAGATTCTTGAAAAACTCAAGAGCTTTATCGGAAAAGAACTAACTACGCGCGTAATTGATATCGATAAAAAAGAAGAAAAAGTTATCGTCTCAGAAAAAGCAGTTTGGGAAGAATCAAAAAAGAAATTACTCGAAAAATTCGAAGTAGGACAAACAGTGAAAGGAAGCATCACAGCCCTTACATCATTTGGTGCATTCGTAGAATTCGAAGGAGTTGAGGGTTTGATCCACATTTCAGAACTTACATGGAAACGCATCAACCATCCATCTGATGTTGTGAAATCTGGCGATGCAGTTGAAGCACAAATTATCGAAATTTCCGGCGCAAAGATTTTCCTATCTGTGAAACGTCTTTCAGACGATCCATGGAAAGGATTGGAAGCACAGATGAAACCAGGTGATAAAGTAAAAGGAAAAGTCATCAAAGTACAACCATTCGGATTGGTTGTTGAGATCACAGAAACAGTGCATGGCTTGGCACATATCTCAATGCTTTCAGATGAAAATGTTTCAGATATCAATGCCATCGCAAATATTGGTGATGAGATGGAATTTGAAATCGTAGAACTCAATCCAGCTGCACATCGTTTGGCATTGAAAGTCCCGGGTGTGAAATCACGAAGCAAGAAAAAGGAAGAGATTGCTTCGCCGGCTCGCAATGACGTCAAGGAAATGGATCTCAATGAAAAGAAAGAAGAAGTGAAAGAAGAGGTTGTAGAAGAAGTGGCAGAAGAAGCAAAAGCAAATGAAACTAACGATGAAAGTAAAGCGTAATGAGTAAAGCGTAAAGCGGTGTAATTGCCGTTTACGCATTACGCATTACGAGTTACGCATTACTAATCTATGTCTCAATTCGTAAAAAATTTCCTCACAGTAGTAGTCGGTCTCTTTTTGTTAGCCATGGTGCTTTCGAATCTTATCAAACCCGAAACAAAACCAGAGGAAGTAAACATCGGAACATTCATCACACAAATTAAGGAAGGGAAAATAGCGACGATCGATGTGAAACCAGAATCATACGAATACACATTAGTCGCAGAAGAACCAAAAGAGGGTGAGGAGATTGCAACTTCAACACAAGAAGTGGCACTAATCTATAAAGTAGAAAAGGAAGTTCAAGAAACATTTGGCGAGGTATTGGATCATTATGATATCGACCCAGCATCAATCTCATCAATCGCAATTGAAGTAAAACGCGATCGAGGATTTTTGTTCTGGCTTGTAAACATCGGTCCATGGCTTTTCCCAATTTTCTTACTTGTTGTATTGCTGATCTATTTCTCACGATCAGTACAAGGTGCAAATTCAAAAGCAATGGGATTTGGTCAATCAATGGCGCGGGAAGTATTGCCAGGTAAAGACGAAAAAGATCTCATCACATTCAAAAATGTTGCAGGAAATGAAGAACCTAAAGAAGAGCTAGAGGAGATTGTTGATTTCTTGAAAGATCCAAAGAAATTCGCCGATGCTGGAGCAAAGATTCCACGCGGAGTATTACTGATGGGAGCTCCGGGAACAGGTAAAACATTGTTAGCGCGCGCAGTAGCAGGAGAAGCTAATGTGCCATTCCTACATATATCGGGTTCTGAATTCGTAGAAATGTTTGTGGGTGTTGGTGCGTCTCGTGTACGTGATTTATTCCGTCGCGCGCAAAAACTCGCTCCAGCAATTATCTTTGTAGATGAAATTGATGCGGTTGGACGACGTCGTGGCGCAGGTTTGGGTGGATCACATGACGAACGTGAACAAACATTAAATCAAATCTTGGTTGAGATGGATGGTTTTGATCCAAACTCTGGTGTGATTGTTATTGCGGCTACTAACCGCCCAGATGTACTTGATCCAGCATTGTTACGTCCTGGCCGTTTTGATCGACGCGTAACATTGAATCTGCCAGACATTAAAGCACGTCAAGAGATTTTGGGAATTCATGCAAAAGGAAAGAAGATGGATAAAGATGTGAAGATGCGAGAAATCGCAGAACGAACTCCAGGATTCTCCGGAGCAGATTTGGCAAACTTGTTAAATGAAGCTGCAATTCTATCTGTTCGAAAAAAAGCAAAAAAAATCACAAAACTACACATCATGAGTTCGATTGAAAAAGTTCTCTTAGGACCAGAACGAAAATCTCGTATCTTTTCAGATCGAGAACGAAAACTCACTGCGTTCCATGAAGCTGGTCACGCATTAGTTGCTAATAAATTAGAACATTCAGATCCAGTTCGAAAAGTTTCTATCATTTCACGTGGACATGCCGGCGGATACACATTGAAAATGCCAACAGAAGATAAGAACTATCAGACGCGCGCACAGTTCCTCGATGATCTAGCGGTTGCGATGGGAGGATACGTCGCAGAGAAAATGATTTTCGGAAAAGAGTTTGTGACAACTGGTCCTTCAAGTGATTTGCGAACCGCAACAAAAATCGCTCGACGCATTGTCACAGAATTTGGAATGTCATTTGAATTGGGGCCTCGAACATTCGGATCATCCGACGAAATGATTTTCCTCGGCCGCGAAATGACACAAAATCGAGACTACTCTGAAAAACTATCAGAGAAAATCGATGCAGAAGTTTCTAAGTTCTTGGAAGAAGCTGAAAACCGAGCGGAAGATGTGCTCGTCTCAAATAAACAAATCCTCGTAGATATCGCTGAAACACTTCTCACACACGAAACACTAGAGCAAGCAGATTTTGAAAAGATTGTGGCTGGAGAAAAACTAGAAGAACCGAAAAAGGAGACAAAGAAAAAAGATGAGAAAGAGATTGCCGCGCCTTCGGCTCGCAATGACGAGACTACGACAGAAGGTGAGATAGAAGAAATACTTGGGTCAAGTGACGAGAAAAAAGAAGATGAATCTAAAAAAACCACAGAAGAAGAAATAGAAAAAGCACTTGAATCAGAAGAAAAAAAGAATGAAGAAGAAAAAACAGCAGAATAATCAAAACCCCGCTCAAGCGGGGTTTTGTTGACAAAGAGATCCAGTGGGTGTAGAGTGTATTGTTGTTTCACAAAGGAGGTGTATTGTGGAGGCAATTCTAGGGGCACTCGGTTCATACATGTTTCTCGATATTTTTTTCGGCGGACCTGTGAGTACTGTCGCAAGAGCATATGCAAAACGAATTAGTTCAGGGGGGGGGCGCTTCAAAGAAGCAGAAGCTTGAGGAAAAACAGCTTGAGCTTGAGCTAAGAAAAACAGTATTGGCAGAAAAAGAAGCCGACAACAAAGCGCGTGAAATCGGGCTGAAAGAACAGCGACTCAAAGCACTAGACAATGCGATAAACAATCAGGCCGGAACAGAAGTAATCGCAGCACTCGGAGACGATGAATCATTCGAACTCGGCGAACCACGCGAAAAAACTTCATCATAGATAAGACTCCGCCACGGTGGAGTTTTTCATTGACAGGCAGAACTACGGAAGGTAGGGTGAGGGCGGTTAATATAAGGAGGAGTCATGGAAGGCAAGCGCGAGGCATGGGCAGTAGAGTGCAAGAAGATTAGGCGAAAAGCGTGGACAGCAGGATTATATATCATCCTCACAGGGTTGGCTGGAGTTGGTTTGCTCTATGCTGTTATAGGCATGCCAGAGAGTTTCATGAAAGCATCACTGTATGCAGTATTGAATGCGACGTTGGTTGTCGCTGGAGCATTGTGCATTTTGCAGTCGGTCTACATTCCTTGGAATTATAATAAGTTGCACCAAGATTATTCGTTCAAGGAAGCGCTCACTTTGACTGTTCCTGCAACAATTGCGATTCCATTTCTGTATCTGTCTGGTATCATAACGCCATTTGGTGTGCAGTGTCTGTGCGTCGCTGTTGCATGGGGTTGGGCTGCTAAAGCAGAAAAATGGGTTCTGTTTGTTCAGCACGAGCTATACAGAGACGATTTAAAAAAGATGCGATCTGTCGCATAGCAACAATTCCG
>NZCD01000018.1 GCA_002688135.1 Parcubacteria group bacterium | reverse complement strand
TATTAGTAGTAACGATAATATCTGGATTGATAGTAATGAGGAGTGTGATGATGGTAATTTAGAAAACAATGATGGATGTAGTTCAGAATGTTTGAATGAAGGTTCGTCGGCGGCAGGTTCTGTTTGTGGTAATGGTGATATTGGACCAGGTGAGGATTGTGATGATGGAAATTCAAGTGCAGGCGATGGATGTTCTGGGCAATGTTTGTATGAGGGTTCACCTCAATTTAATTCTGATTGTGCGACGCTTACTGAATTTTCTCCTGCAGTGTTGATTCAAGCATGTGCTGGAAATGTGTATTATGCAGTGTGTGGAAATGGTTTTGTGGATAGTGGAGAGGCGTGTGATGGTCAGGATGGTTGTGGTTCAAATTGTTTATATGAAAATCCGGTAGATGATCAAAATACTTGTGAACCGGTGGTAAAAACAGACAATAAGGTAGATCCTGTACAATCAATTGAAGCGGTTGGGGCGGGAGAGGTGAATAGTGAATTGTTGCAGGTTACTACTGTAGAAGCTAAGCCTATGGATGCAGATGTTCATGGTGAGGCTTCATTTGCTCTACAGTGTGGATATCAACCTCAAGAGAATTGTGCTGCTGTTATCAATCAACCCGAATCATTGTATGGTGTTGCGTCAAATTCATGCTGTTTATTACGTCCTCAAGTTGAATATGCATATCCGGAGGGGACAAATATTTGTTTGAACACAGCAATTTTTGTTGATGTTTCGAAGAAGGTTGATACTGCATCATTGGAAGGATATGTGCATTTGTATGAAGAAGGTTGTGATGCGGGTGAAGCCCCAATTTATCTTGCGGATGCAGGAATTGCGGCAAGTGCGCCGTGGTATGCGCGTGCATGGAGAAGGGTTGAGGTGTTTGCGGTGCGTATGATGTATAGCGTTGCTTATGCAGATGAAGATTCGGGACCATTCCCAGGAGCACTATCTTTTTGTAAATCAGACATTTCTGGATTAGTAGTTACTGCACCGATTGCAGATTATCAAGATGTTGATGTTGAGGGTAACGAGGTTACTGTGGTGGGTGGTACGCGTGTTTATTTCAACCTTCAAGAATTATTGGTTCCTAATAAAAATTATGTTTTGGTTTTGGAAGGTGGACCTGATGGTGTTATAGCTGAAGATGGTGTTGCTATGCATGTTGGTATGCATCATATTGATGATTGGTTTTCAACTACTGATAGTAATGAGCCTTGTGCGGTTGATAGTGTAAAGTTAGAACCGAAAGATGTTTTGTTGGATGGTTTTGTTACTGCTAGCGCTCATTTGAATGCGCAAGCATTAACTAAAGATGGTGCAGAAGTTATTGAAATTCCTGAAGTGTATGCGTGGGATTGGAATTGGAGTATTCCAAAGGAAGATCCTGTTGGTGTTGTTGTGTTTGGTGAGGTTGAAGAGGAGGCGGCTCGACGAGTAAAGACAAATTTAATAAATGGAAAAGCTACTGTAACTGCAGAGGTTATTATTACTGATGATACTGTAACGGGAACAGCTGGTAATGTTATCGATGATTCTGCTTCAATTGAGGTGTTTATATGTGAGAATCCATGGCCTGCACCGGTTTCAGATGGTGAAGGTGGATTTTCAATTTTGCCGGATGGTTTTTCAGATGGTGGATACGTTTCCGGAATGCATGATGATTTTGAATTAATTCAAAAGGCAGCCTTTGGTGATGATTTTGATCTTGGTTCATTGCGTACTAATTTTGCATTTAGGTATTGTCGAGATCAAGGTTTAGAGCAAAATAAGTTTGATGATCTACCCGCTCTTTTGCCGTTGGTAATTACTGATCCACCAAATCCTGATTCAACGCTTAAAGAATTTTTCTTCTCACCTGATGTTTCAGGAAATAAAGATGTGATAGGTATTAAAGTTGAGAAAAATCCTACCCATTTACCTTTGCAAGAATGGTATGAAGTTAATGATTTTTCAGGTGCACCATCGCAAACTGCAGTTGCTGGTTTTCCAGCACTTCAAGATGGACGCACAATGTATATTTCAGGGGTGAACGCAGAAAATGCAAATGATGATGAGTATAATATTAATAAAGCTCGTACAAATGTTTATGTGTTGTCGTATAACCAAGGTGCGGCACCATCCACTCTTGCGATATTCCAGCAAATCATTGAGCAATTTCAGCTGATGATTAATGTTACGGATACAGGCAGTACATGTTTTTATGATTCGAATGATTCTGGCTTGAAATTTCAACGAGATTATAATGGGGAAGAGCAATATGTTTATGTGAGCGATGAGCGAGTTCCATGTACTTCTGATTTAGATTGTGTTGGTTTTGCTCCTCTAAGCGATACATATACAACGCGCTGTTCTGATGTGCAGACTAAGTTGATTCGTGATTTGCGTCGTTTATCTGATTTGGGAACTATTTTTTCTGCTCTTGAGGCTTATTATGATCAACAATTAATATATCCATCACTTTCATCAGGTACATTTATTCCCAGCAAAACCACTTCTGCGTGGGGTTCATGGCAGTCGAATTTAGGAAATAATTTGGGAGCTGCATTGCCTGTTGATCCGTTAAATAAATTTGCTGCGTGTTCGGATGAAAATGCTGAACCTGAAACATGTTGGAATCAACTGGAACAAACTTTTGATTGTCCGGTGGGATCGCATGTATACGATTATACGATGACTGCGGGCGGACAATCGTATATTTTAAAGAATGATTTTGAATTGCCACCTGATCTGTGGGCTGATTTTGCTATCTCTGAACCAAAATGGCAATTGGAAAATGCATGTACTGGTGCAACGCTGGGAGCTGCGAGTGTTTCTGTTTGTGGTAATGGATTGATTGAAGGTGAGGAGACATGTGATCCGCCAGGTTCAATTAAAACAGAAGATGTAAATAAAAATAATGGTGAGATTGAGACAATTACATCTCAATGTTCAGATAGTTGTCAGTGGCAATCAAAGGGTTCTGTTTCTTATGGTGCGTGTGGAAACGGCAAGGTTGATGTTGCATTTAATGAGCAATGTGATGATGGTGAGAAAAATGGTACATATGGTTTTTGTAATAATGAGTGTTCTGACACGATGGGTTGTGGTGATGGTACGGTACAGAGTTTTCCTGATGGTCCGGAGTTGTGTGAGGTTGGTAAATGTTTGTTATTGGGTACAGAATCCTGTGTGACAGATGCGGATTGTATTTTTCCATTTCAACATGCTTCAGCTGCTTCAGAAGATATGCAAGAAGCTTGTGGTTCAGCATATCAAAATTTTAGTGCGCAAACGTACGATTATGATTGTGGGGTGTGTCAGAAAGGTGTTTCGTACGCACAAGATCAAGAAGATTCATGTAATTGGGATTGTAGGGAATTTGGACCTTATTGTGGGGATGGTGTTGTAAATGGTCCAGAGGAGTGTGATGGAACTGCCGGTGTACCCCCTGGTGATAAAACGTGTATTGCTGAAGGTGATGGTATGGAGTTTAAGTATTCTTGTTTATCAGATTGCACTTTAGATAATGGCTCGTGTCAAGTTCCGGATGGTGTAGATGTTGTTTCTGATGATGAGCTTGCGGAAGAACCTATTGAAGGATGTGGAAACGGAGAGGTAGAGCTGGATAAAGATGAAGAATGTGATTTGGGTGTACAAAATTCACTTACATGTACTGCTCCATATGGAAATCCTGCAAAATCATGTACATTTTGTCATGAGGTATCATGCAAACTTGAATCTGCTTCTGGTCCATTTTGTGGAGATGATGCATTGAATGGCGGAGAAGAATGTGATTTGACTAAGGTGAAAGGTGGGGCAGCAAAAGCCTGTATTAATCTTGGTTATGATTTTGGTATTCCGGATTGTAATAATGCATGCACAGGTTATACAGAAGAGGGTTGTCAGTATTGTGGCGTTGTTTTGAAAGATGAGGGAGTGCATGATATTTCAGGTGTTGTTATTGATCCGACTAAGTATAATATAGAAGAAAGGGCTGTTGAGGGTGCAGAGGTTTTTCTTAGCTATGGTGGTTCGACAAAAAACCCTAAGAATTATGAAGAGATCTCAAATAATTTTCAAACAGATTTAGCTGGAAAATTTGCTTTTGATATTGCCGAGGGAGTTTTGGATGATGATTCATTCGCTTGTACGCAATATGGTATTTTTGCCGCTAAAGCAGGATATTATACGGCGCATACTGATATGTTCGTTGGGGATGGTACAGATCGATTTGAAAAACACTTCCTGCTTCCAGGAGCTGGCTTAAGACTTCCGGCCGAGCTTAATTATTTTGTTCTGGATTGGTATGGGTATGCAGATATTGATTTAGCACTTCAGATTGGTAATCCAGAGGTTCAATCTATATTTGTTGACAAGAATACGCAGGGTGATGCTTGCGAGGCGTTTATTTCTTGTCAGGATTTGGGTAGTCAGGGTGTAGGTGATGTGGCTGCCATGTTAACGTATGATTATGTGAAAAAGGATAGTTCGGGTGGTTATGAGATTATTCGTGTAGAAAGAGATATCGATGAGACATATTTTCTTGAGGATGAGTCTACTAATTACTTGTTTAAAGTGATTGATTCTGAAGGAAAAACATTTAATAAAATTAATCGAGTTCGTCTTATTCATTATCATGAGGGAGGCAGGGATATATATGAAATGAATACTAATATCAATACAAATACATGGTTTGTGCATTTTAAGAGTTCAGATGATGGTAGTGCATTAGAATTTATTAATGAGTATGAGGTGATTGGCGCTGGGGATGTTGGGTTTATGGTTGGAACTGGTACTGATTTATTTCCTGATGTGGCTGCTGACACTGATGCTGATTTGGAAACGAAATGTGCGCAGCTTCAGTATAAAAGTACTCAAGAGTGTATTGATTTTTTAGCGGAGGTTGATGATGCGGCTACGGGTGGTGTTGACACAAGCATTCCTGGTTTACCTGGTGTGCCATAGTAAATATTTATATGGATAATTTTGAAAACAATCCAGCTCCTGTTCAGTCTCGCTCTCGCGTGGTTCGAATTTCTTTTATTTATTTTGGCGTTATTTTGGTTGTTAGTTTGTTAGGTTTTGGTTTGTATGCATTGTTTTTTTCTCCAGATGAAGATCAGCAAAAGCCATCGAAAGTTTCTGGAGTCAGCACATATGTTATTCCTGAATTTGATCAAAAAGAGGGAGATAAAGATGCGAGTGTCGAAGCGTTGAAAGATATGCAAGAGGGTTGGGTCAAGTTGGGTGATCGAGATGGAGATGGATTGTCTGATCAAGAAGAATTGGAATTAGGTACAGATCCTGATTTACAAGATTCGGACGGTGATATGTTGGCTGATGGTCAGGAGATTGCTAAAGGAACAGACCCCTTGCATTCAGACACAGATGGGGATGGAATTAGCGATTGGAATGATAAAGATAATGGAGTAATTATTGAATAATAATTTTGTATATGACAGCACCATCAAATTTACCAATAGGAGATGAACCGGAAGACATGCTGGGCGGGTCTGATGATCCGCTTGAGGGGGTTGAGGTGAATGCGCCTCCTGCGCCAATTTCACCGACGCCTCCTGCTCCGCCGTCCTCACGAGAGATGGTTGGTTCGACTAATACAGATGGGAAATCTGGTGGTGCGAAGGTTTTGGATGGTCGAGTTGTTGATGCGCCAAGTGCTTTGGATGCGGGGAAAATTGTACAAAAGCCAAAACAAACTTCTTCGTTACTTGAAACATCAACTGTCCCGACTGATGCGCTTTCTCCTGGTACGCCGGCTTCAGAACCAGCCCCATTACAGGAATCTTTTGTAATGCGACATAAATTTTTGGTTGGTTTGGTTATATTTTTATTGCTTGCTGGTTTGATTTTGGGAGGGTTGTCATTATTTTTGAAAGATAGTAATCAGCAGGAGGAGCGTGTTATCGATCAATTACAACTTGACGATGAGCCGGTGGAAGATATTGAAGAGCCAATTGAAGAAGATGAAGAGGATGAATTTGAAGAACCAATTGAAGAAGAAGAGGAGAAAACTCCAGAAGAATCTGTTGAAAATTTAATTGCAGATCCGGATGGCGATGGATTAACAAGCACCAAAGAAGTTTTGGCTGGTACGGATCCAAATCGAGCAGATACAGATGGCGATGGGCTCACAGATAAAGAAGAAATGAATATTTGGAAGACGGATCCATTGGATGTGGATACAGATGATGATACTTTTTCTGATGGTGAAGAAGTTCGTCATGGATTTAATCCGCTTGGTGAAGGGCGCTTGTTTGATGTTCCTAAGCAATAAGATTGATTTTGCGAAATGTGCTAAAATGAATATATGTTTGATAAGAAGAAGAAAAATTCTAGGGGTAAGGGTATTGATAAGCCGGAGTCAAAAGAGCCAGAGGCTTTGAAGGTGGTTAAGGTGCATACTATTCCACCGGAATTTTATGATGGAGGATTAGGAACAGGGAAAGCGCATCCTCCGGAGTCAAAAAAGCTTGTAGAAAAGCCAAAAGCTCCTGAAGTGAAAAAGCTGACGACCGAAGGAAGTCATCCTCGCGAAGGCGGTGACCCATTAAAAAAGAAGCCTGCTGTAAAACAACCGCCTAAGAAGCCGCTCAATAAGCAAATGACCACCACCAAACAAGGTATTAATAAGTGGATTATTATTGGTGGTGTTTTCTTTTTCGTTGTGTTGTTTGCGCTTGCGGCGTATGTATATTTTGTTGTATTAAAACAAGAGCCGGAACCAGAACCAGTTACTCCTATTATAGAAACTCCTGTTGAAGAACCAGTTGAGGAGCCAGTAGAAGAACCAGTTGAGGAGCCAGTAGAAGAGCCGGTGGTAATTGAATACCCGATTGGTTTGCGAGAGTTCGTGAGTGGGGTTGATACAGATTTGGATCAGCTTTCTGATGTTGAGGAGGCACAGGTGTATGGGTCTAATCCAAATCGTCCCGATGATGATGGTGATGGATTTGTAGATGGTCATGAAGTATTTCATTTGTATGATCCTTCCTCATTTAAACCTTCTGATTTGGTTGATAGTGGTTTGGTGCGAGTTTCAAAAAATACTGTATTTGGATATGACGTGTTTTATCCAACGAAATGGTCTCGAGATTTATTAGATGGGGATGGAGTTGATGTATTGTTTACTTCAGAAACTGGCGAGTATGTTGAAATCATCGTACATCCTAATCGATC
>NZCD01000017.1 GCA_002688135.1 Parcubacteria group bacterium | reverse complement strand
TTGTGAAATGTATCAAGACACGGAGAAAAAATCTCACGCACTCAAATCATTCTCAAACCTCTGTCGAGAGGAAGCTATTGGATGTGAAAATGTAGTTGATACTCGAAACACGCAACAGGAAGAGGCGATTGAATACAACACAGCAAACGAAGACACTCTCGGCACACAAAATATAGATCCAAACGACAACATTATTATCGGAGCGGATCGCGCACTGCGAATGGTACTGAAAAAAGAAAATCTTTGTTCAGCCGCAGTAGCAGGATGTCAGGCTTTGGGAGAAGTGAAAGTTGTCGACAACAAAATAGAAATTGGAGATGTACACATCATCAATAATCCATCAAAATACAGCGAAACTCTTTGCCAAGCAGAAGCACAAGGCTGCGATGCATTCACATCAAAACGCGGCGTAAGTTACTTTAAAGACCCACTTGCAACAGGACGTGTGTGTAAATTCCGTGAATCTGCATCAGTAGCAGGTGTTGATACAGAAGGTTTCACGAAAAAAGCTCCATCAGGATGGTTTAAGATAAAATCTGCAGATGACGAAACAGAGGGCGAAATTCCGTGCAGTCCAAGTTTTGCTCAGACAAATAATCGATATGGAATATGGAAATCTACAGATGCAAACTTCTACACAGACAACGAAGAGGGTGCATACACGGGTATGTGTGATCAAAAACATGACCAGTGTTTTGAGATGGTCGATCATGCAGACCTAGACAGTAAAGGGGTTCCAAAATCCTACTACATTATCGATAACAAAAAACTTGATGAAAAATCGTGTGAGGGTAAGGTGTCGCGTGATAAAGGATGTATTCTGGTAGAGGACACGCGAGATCCATTTACAAATTATTCAGCTGGAGCTACATATGCTGCGGGTGAATTGGAATTTGGCAAGCCACTCGATCCGAAAGATTATGGTGTAAGAAGTTTTGAGGAAAAGGATGTGGTTATTGATAATTCAGATGGTTTCTATACAGGAAATGTGACTGTGTGCCATCAAGAACTAATAGATTTGATTACTGTGTATGAGCAGGAGGCAACAGAGGATAATGGCTTGGCAATTTGCGACAAGGCCAAAGAAATGATTGGTCAGGGAACTGATGATTTGTATAAGTGTGGTGGCAGCGGCGACGATTATCATACGTTAAACAGCCCAGACGACTACACATATTTCGGACCGCAAGCACGGCCGGCCTCGTATATTTGGAGTGAATACAAAAAAGCTTGTAATAGTAAATTAATCGATTCAAACAGGATCCTGAAAGTACAGCGTGACCGCAGCTGTTCGCTGTGGTTATCTGCAAATAGTTTCACTACTATCCCAACAGCTCCTGCGGGGAGAGAAAAACAAGTAACAGGGTTGGGGTTGTGCGAATCAATTAAAAAGAATAAATCAGGGGTGGTGCAGTGTGCAAAATGGGTGGATCCAACCACAGACGATGCGTACTCACAATGGATGACGGCAGATCAGTACTCGCAGCGCGAAGTACGCTTTCAAGATAGAGAAATTTCAGGATTGTGGGGTGGAAACATGATATCGCCATATCACTATCGAGTAGTAACGAATTTTGATAAGTCAGACACCATGCTTGTTGCAGCATTTTCAGATGCATGGTTGGACTCTAAGGGGGGTGATGGTTGTAAGGGTAAGCCTCATTGGTCTGAATGTGGATTTAATACAGATAGTGCGGTATGTTCAGAGGGAAGTTGTATTCTATCGATTATTCCAGCAACATTTTCAAACGGAGGGGCAAAAACTTCATCATGTCGTGGATTCCCAGAAAAAACATCACCATTCTCAAATAAAGTAGTAAAGTTTAGTGAAGGCTTAGATCCAATCTCATTCTCACAACAAGACTATTCAGGGGCAAACATTTGTGCAAAAGGTAGTGACTGTGCATGTAGTTACACAAAGAAGACTTACGGAAACAAAACAAAAACTCACTTCTTCGATATTGGAAAAGACACAGTGATGGGAATATGTTTGGGAGGATTTACGGATGATTCAACTGGCATAGGAGGGGATAGTAAAACAGGATTTGCTTGTGGGCCTGGTTCTGTTGGTTTAAATGAGAAGCCAGAATTTTGTACAGATGACCGATCGGAGCTTAAGGAGTTCGATAGCTCTGGAAAGGCAATAGAGGATACAGAGCATCTTCCTGTAAGAACAGACGGGATCTGTCAATACGCGGATAAGCATGTACAAAAATATCGCGGATGGGAAGGGTATTGTATGGAAACAGATGATCGCTACAGGGTCATGGATGAAAAGGCAACACACGCATGTAACTCATGGTTCCCAGTTGATGTCGCTGCGGGAGGATTGGATATATACAATCAGTTTGAAACTGCGAGTTATGAGCCACCTGGAGATTATGGAAGATTCTGGTGCGGATTGTCACAAGCAAACATGCTAGGAACAAAGAGTGATACCTTTGATTTTGATGGAGATGGTGCTTTGGATGATGCTTTTACATACAGATTCGGTATAGCAACAATGTCATTATCGATGACCCCGCATGAGTATTTAAGAACTCAGTACATGGGTATAGGGGATATGTCAATTAACACCAATTACTTGGATGGTATCTTTGTGAATGTTACAGCATCAGATCCTTCGGAGCATGGAGGAGATATTCCAATAGCAGGTAATGAGTATTTTATAGGAAACGATAATGTTGTAAGGTGTTACGCTGATGAAAGCTCTGTTAGTTTCAATAATTTTTGTGAAAAATATTTTAAAACACTAAGTCTTGGCTATAATGCAACATTATTAAAGCTTGATCCTCCTGATGGTAATGGAAATTCTGGAATTGTGACATTTAGAGACAAGTATTCCAATGATAATGAGGATTGGGTCTTGGTACACATGAATCATAAGACGGCAAAAGATGCGCTTAACTTGTTTGCTGGGAAATCTGGAAATCCATTTGAATATGGAAAAGGACATTTCGCTACTGATACGGGTGTATACGAATTACTAGCGACCGACGATGAAGACAAGGATTTACCTGCATGCGAAAACTTAGGGGATCAAGAGAGCCATGATTCTCAGGCAGGAGGATTTGTGTTCCGGGTTGGCAATAACGGTATTGCGTATGACATGATGACCACGTTGTGTACAGATTCTGGAGACAATGATGGTCACTTTATGTCATGGACGATTAATATTGATATTACACAAAGCAATCAATGCACACAGACAGTTCAAGCTGTGAAGCTAGAAGACACACAAAATATTTCACACGCATTCACACAACGACTTTGGAGAAAAATGGGGGATCCTTTGTATGAGCTTGAACACTTTTATGATAGGGATGGGTTTGTGACAGGCACATATAGAATTCCAGAAATAGATGTGGGCTATCTTGAGTATATGGGGCCGTATGGAAGTATGTCTCTGCCAAGTCTGGGAGAAAATCCAAATGCGAGTAGCTTATCACTATACAAACCACTCAAGCTTTATTCTCAAAGTAAAGAGCGAAGAGAAAGTAAGGGTGATGTGTCTAAAGAAACACCCGATGATCAAGTCGTGTACAATGATGACTTCGACGGGTTCTCTTTTGGGTGCGCGGGGGGGTCGTGTGGTGACAAACAATATAATCAAAACAAACACCCATTCACAAGTTTGAGTCAGGCATTAAGCAAGGGAATTAATAAATTATTTGCTGTTACATTCGGTGTACTCGAGGATTCTTCTGCTGGAAAAACTGACCTGCGACAAAGTGTTGGAGTTCCGCCGACAATAGCATCGTTTGATGAGTCCCAACCGGTTGGTGAAAATGGATTTAAGCTGCGGTCACTCGGTGCGTTTAATGTAAATGAGAAGGATGGTGGAGGTAATACGCCAGAATCCAAATCAGTATTTGGTATTGGAAACTTCACCGCTAACTTACGCTTTGCAGCATGGGCAGATACAGACCAAATGCCACTCAAGCGAATGATGGTAGAATGGGGTGATGAAACTGCGCGAGCCGGAGGGTCAATCGCTAAATACAAAAATAGAAAACCATATTGTGGAACAGTAGATGAGCCGGTTGGATATTGTTCAGGGGGGCGAGCGCCAAACATTTCTTGCAAATCTAATAGTGATTGTAGTACACAACTAGATTCAGCATGTATTTTTAACGAGCTTGTTCTCGGAAATGATGAAGACGGATGTACAGAGGGGTATTATGAATATCAGCATGTATATGTCTATACTCCGGGTTGTGGAATGGGAATAGACAATGCTGAAGAACCTGTAACGAACGACATTTATCCAAAACATATCATCATGACGCCAGGATTACTAAATGGACCAGACTTCGAATTCTTGAAAGCGCGTGGTGTGCGTACAGGGGATCGATTATGTATCTTCAAGCCTAAAGTGCAAGTACAGGATAACTGGGGTTGGTGTAATGGAACATGTAGTACTGCAGGAAATAAGAAGCCTGGGTTTGGGGGGTGCTTTGGTGATAAAAAGCAGGGTCCAAAATCCTTAAATCTTTGTGCGGCAAATAATCCAGAGCCGTGGACAGAGTTTGCGGGGCAAATTATTGTCGTGGAGGATGCTGATTAGATATAAAATTATGAAGCAAAAAGCCGGATGCAATCCGGTTTTTTTATATTTTGTATATAAAAACCCTCTCTTGTTGAGAGGGCTCGGAGGATGGGATAGTAGTAATTACTTGGTTTTCAGATAGCTATAGTGAACACCTTGGTCGCACGAACCTTGTCCAGAAGACCATTCGCAGAACTCAATCCAGTATTCAACTTGCATGTCATTGCATGTGGCATCCGGAATAATGCCGGCACAGTCGGAATGACGCAAGCACTTAGATGGCATGCCATCAGCTTTTTGTGAGCAGGTACCTTCACTGATGGTTTTTTCCACGATGGTTCCTTGTGCGGCGATATAAGTGCCGAATGAATCACAAATATCGTTCTGACAAGCAGAGACAGTTCCTTCACCATCCATACAGAGACCGCCGCTAGCACCTAGTGCACCAAGAATAAGATACTTCGTCCCAGGTGCACAACCACTCTCTTCCGGTGTATATTCACCAGTCGAAAAGTCGTAGATCTCCAGCTGCGGATCACACGTGTCCGGACTTTCTGGCGAGAGGCACTTTGCCTTTCCATTAAGCGGGTTCGTCTGCTCCCAAGTCCCAGGAATGATATCCAGCCAATACTCGACAGTCCCTGGTTCGGGGTAGTCGATGATGTCGGTCGGATCATTCACCGGGTCTTCGACCGGATCCTTCACGGGATCGCTCGGGTCGTCCACCGGTTTCACGTTGTCCGGATCGTTCACCGGATCAACTACGTTGTCGCCGCCGGTCTGTACCGGGTCGACAACTTGTTCCACGCTGCCGTCATTTCCAGCATCGCCGGAACACGCAGCAAAAGTCAGAGCGAACGCCACAATCGCAGCGTATACCAGTGCGTAATTCTTCATTTCCCTTTCCTCCGTTGTTTTTCAAGTCTGCCTAGCAGGGCAAACCCGTGAACCTGTCGCAAAAACAAAACTCAAAATTAATTTAAATGCTATTTTCGCGACAGATTCGCTAAAAAGAACGAAAAACCTATATGTAAACAGTATACCTTAAATCTATACCCTAAATCCAGCTTTGTCAAGTTATCCACAGTGTATCACGTTGGGTACACTGCAAGCAGTCATATTTGGTGCGCTGTAATTAGAAAACATAAACAAAAAAGGACAGAGCGTGCTCTATCCCAAAATTATCTACCACCAAAGTGGTCATAAAATGTCCGCATGCGATCGTGTTGTACGCTGGTAATGGATCCAATCGGCCTACTGGTGTATTTGCGTCGCAAAACAGTGTCCGGATAATGCACATCATCCGAGTCGCAATCAATCCCATCAAACTTCGGCGGACCAACCAGCTTCGCAAGCCACTTAAAAAAACGTTTCATCAAAACCTCCAGCAAACTACACAAATTGCGAAACGATATCCTGCGCCCCGCGTTCCTCTACAATATCCCACGCCTGTTTATATTCCGCAAGTTTTGCAACTTCTGCTTTGTCTCGCGCCAAACGCCCCTCATCAAAAAGTTTCAAATACAACAATTCGTGCACCGCATGCACGCGCACATGGTCAATAACATTTTCAGATTGCCCATCCATCTCCTCATACAATTTCGACCACTTAGCTTCTGTGTCATCAATATTTTTTGGTTGCAAAAGTAATCTGTGAATCAGCTCATGTGTAACAACATCAATCGCATAATCAATCGGATGCAAAGCGTAAACAGGAATCGTCAAAGGATCAGAAAAAGGAATATGTTTACCCACAACATAACACACAACATTTTCCTCATACCACGAAAGACCAGTAATTTCATTCAAAGCAGAAAGAATATTTTCGCCAACATTACTCCATGCATTCTCGAGCTTTTTTATGTACTCTAAAATATCCGCCTCATTAGGAATTTCATCAGAGGAGGATGAAAGCATTGCATTATAAATTGGAGAAAACCGAAATTCGAGTGTTGGTTGGTTGGTCATAGAATAATTGACAAATAGGGGATTGAATGTTTAGATTTCAGAGGATCATTACAAGGAAAAGCAATGTTTGTACAAGATGATACTATTCTCGTGCTCGCTCAAAGAATACGTCATTCAGGGGATAAGCTCAAGGTAGATGCAATTGGTGAAGCTGATATTGAGATGGAGGGAGATCTTGTCGAGGTGATTCAAAGATTTCTGCAGACCGCTCATCTCAAAACTGTTTATCAGATGCGCAAGATATTGTGGGAAAGGCACAGTATGAAAGACGATGATTTTGATGACATGGTATTTGGATTATTCGATTTGGGTTTGATGACGACTGCGCGGCACATGGGATTAACTGCAAATAAATTTGCGATGAATCCGCCGGTAGCTGGATTGACATTTCGTACGATGGCAGATTATCGACTTATTGTCGAGAGAATGAAAATGGATCAAGACGAAGGTGGTGCGCTATCAAAATCAGATTCACAGTTTGATGAGGTATTAGGCAAAAGAAAAAGCATCAGGCGCTTGGCAAATACACAAGTAGAGGAAAGGCTTGTACAGCAAATGATACATGCAGGTTATGGAGCTATGGAATCGACAATGAGAATTCTGGAAACAGAAATTCCGAACCGCACCATTCCATCCGCAGGAGCACTATATCCTTGTAGATTGCGAGCGCTATATAAATGTGATGATGAATACAAAACCTTTCTGCTATCTCATGATGGTAAACGAGTAATCATGCAAAATGATTGTGTGAATACGGATGACGTTGACGAATCCTTTTTGCAAAAGGGAAATCGTCCAGTAATTTTTGTCATCTCAATCGACTATGAAATGGCAACTGTGAAATACGGTGCGCGTGGTTGGCAATACGCATTGATTGAGGCGGGTCATATCGCTCAAAATCTAAATCTGCAAGCACAACAACTCGACCTCGCATTATGTGAGATTGGTGGATTTAGAGAGGATGCTATTTCCGATGTTCTCAATCTTCAGGAGTTAGAAATTCCAGTGTTATCAATTATATGCGGATATGAACAAAAAGCTCCGCGAGAAAAAGTGCGTAATGACATATTGTTTGCATATCATGGATACGGAAAAATTGTACCTTTTGTGAAGTGCATTGATCGTGACGATCGCTTTCACCCCTATGCGTATTATGCATCCGGATTTTCAGTGTGGGCGCCAGAGCATCGCGGATATGAAGAGCCAACAATTCCGATTGGCGCGAGTGCGGATGATCAAGAGTTGGCAACTATCAAGGCTGTGGCCGAAGGTGTTGAGCGATTTGCTGCTGGGATTCCAAATGAACCTTCATATGTTGGATCGGCGAATAATGCGAAATCAGGGTATCTTCACCCAGTAACTTTGCAGATGTATGCGTTTGGAACACAGATTCCCAGAGACATAAAAGTATTTGATCCAGACCATTCACATGATTGGTATGCTGCATCGCAATGGGGGGGACAAAAACAGGCGCTAGTATTGGGAGATTTTCTTTTCTATCCATACGTAAAAGACAAGGAAAATCGCATTGCTTTTGCAAATTCAAATGGCATGGCAGCGTACCCAACTCTTGAGGGTTCTGTGCGTAGAGCCGCTTATGAATTGCTGGAGCGAGAAGCATTGTTGGTGTGGTGGCATTCGGGCGTGCGACCGCCGCTGGTTAATGAAGAAAAAACTACATCGTTAAAGTCAGTAATTTCTGCGTGGAATGAAATCGGATTTAACATACGATTTCTCGAAATTAGTATTGAGGTTCCGACAGTTGCGTGTGTTGCGCTGAATCCAGCATCGAAAGTAGTTGTGGTAAGTTCTGCATCAGATCTGACAATAGCACAGGCTTGCAAGCAGGCGCTCGATGAGGTTGCGCGATCACTGACATTACATGGTGATACAAGAGAGATTTCCACGCCCGAGGAAGTTATAGATATGATGGATCATATGTCTTATTTTTGGCACGGAAATGAATTTGAGTTTGCAGATTGGTGGTCCAGCGGAACAAACGAGAAAGCAGTAGTAGACGACATTGCATCAGATAAAGATGCATTAAATCAACTCGTTGACGCTTTTGAAGCACTGTGGTACGTTACTTATAGCATCCCGGAAGAGATCTATGGTCCACAAGCCTTGACGGTGACTCGAGTCCTGTTACCAGGAGTCACATCACTGAAATTCGGTTATGGGGAACAAGATCTTGGATTGCCGAGATGTGTCGCATTGATGAAGCAGTGTCGTGAGCGATCATCTGAAAAATCGCCGCATGCGCCACCATTAGTGCATCCAATGGCATAACTACAGGAAGACAGAAGATGAAGCAGAAAAAGGTGTTCAAGCGATTGGCAGTCACGGTCAAAAGACAGAAGAAAGAGACAGCCCAAGCGCGGGGTTGCCGACCTGGCGGATCGTGCGCACGATCAACCGATTGCGGCAGTCGCAAGTAACCCAGCCCTCACTAACTACGGTTAAGTGAGGGATTTTTTTAAACAAGCACATCTCACATGACGCAGTTGACCCAAAACATATTTTCTGGTGAGGTGTGTGAGAATTGATCTGCCACTGTCATTTGAGGTGGTTTCTCCGTATAATAAAAACGATCAAAATACACCATGAATCTAATGCTAATCACCCGAAAAGTGGACAGCAATGACGACAACGTCAGTTTTGTGATTGATTGGATTCGCGAATTCTCAAAACAAATCGAAGGTGGAAAGTTGGTTGTGATTTGTCAGGAAAAGGGTGAGGTTCCAGATTTTCCAGATCATGTAGAAGTACATTCATTCGGAAAAGAAAGAGGGTTTGGACGATGGCGACAATTCACCACACTCACCAAACACGTTTACAAAAACATCCGAAAAGTTGATGCAGTATTTTGCCACATGATTCCACATTATTCTGTCGTTGCTGGCCCGTGGTGTTTTATATTTCGCAAACCACTCCTGCAGTGGTACATGCATAAAAGCGTGAATTGGATTCTAAAATTATCATCATTATTTGTTGATGGATATGTCACGGCATCGCGAGAAAGTTTCCGCATGCCAACTCGCCGACCAGTTTATATTTTCGGACACGGTATAAGTACAGAAAAATTTGATGATGCGGATGGTCGCGTATGGATAAAAAACAATGTGGTGAAATTGTTAACCGTAGGCCGCGTGAGTCCAATTAAAAATGTCGACAAGATTGTTGAGGCTGTAAAATTACTGCGCGAAAAAGATTATAAGGTTGAGTTGGATGTAGTGGGAGGGCCGGGAATGCCATCGCAGCAATCGTATTATAATGATATCAAAACGTACATAGATGAAAATGATTTGAAGCCTCTTGTACGATTGCACGGCTCTATTCCTCATGATGAACTTGCTGCGTATTATTTGGACAGCGATATATGTATAAATTTATCGGAAACTGGATCGCTCGATAAAGTGACTCTTGAGGCGATGTTGATGAAGCGTCTCGTTGTAACATCTAACGATGCTTTTGCTTATGTTGTGCCGCCGATGATGTATCTTGAGGAGGCTGATGCGCACAGATTGGCACACAGAATCGAAGAGCTTTTACGTCTCAATAAAAATAACATTGCAGCATACCGAACTGATTTGCGTGAGATTGTTTTAAATCAACATTCATTACCTCGATTGATCTTAAAAATACTAACTCAATTCAAGAAAATTGCAGGAAGGGTATGAATGCTATCATTCCATGCGCAGGTCGTGCTTCACGTAAACAATGGTGGGTTTAAACAATGGTGGGTTTTGCAGACACCAGCATTGCATCACAGATACACCTTTTCACATGCAAACCCAGCATTAATAAAGACCATCATTATTCGGCAATATTTGCAGGGATAGATATACTATGTTAGTGTTTATCTAGATCTCTGTATAGGAGGATTTCACAATGGATGAATGTCCCTGGTGTGATCGTGAGCCGATTGGCGATACCACGAGTGGATCGCATTTTCCGGTTTACAAATGCAATGAGTGTGGCGAAAAGTGGTGTGACGAGGATGGTCCGCCGTGCCCCGAATGCGGGGAGTCAGACTATTACCATTGCGATGATGTGTCTGCGTAATCAGCGTATTCGGAGTCAATGAGCATGCTCCTCCGAAAACAAGTTCTGACAGGAAGTCAGGATCAAAAAGCTCCACAGTGCTGGAGTTTTTTCTTTTGGTAATAAGTTATAAATCGATCACCCTTATATAGGAAATACGAATAAAAAAGGTGTCGCAACTGCGTTTGTTATGAGAATACTGCAGCTGTCAATAAAAAAATCCGAGCGCTTACTCGGATGTTTGAGGAATCGTAAATGATGTATGTACATCAAGAAATTGTGCAACATCTTGTGCGGAGATTTCTCGATGCATGACGTGTAGAATATGAGGTGCGTGCGGAAGCTGTTGGTAGGCATGACTCATCACGCCGCCAAACCACAGAATAACCGCAAGCGCGATAGGCTGTTTAGTATGTGCGATGCGTGAGGAATTGATTTTCATCGCATGTGAAAATTCAATCATCGTACCCCAGCCACCCCCAAGAAAGAGCATGGCATCACACAACTTCACCAGCACTGAACTTTCATCACCCCATGCACTTGATCCAAATGTCGGATTGACGCAAAACGAATGCGTCAGCTCGTCCAGTAATTTTTTCTCTCCGCGGGTAGGCGCAATTCCAATTACTGGAATGTCACGCGCAAAACACATGCGAGTGACAAGTTCTGGAACACCGCCGCGCGTGCCGCCACACACCACAACGCAATCCGAATCAATCTCACTCAAAACTTGATTGAGAAAATGTTCAGCAAGATCTAATTGCTCATCTTCAGCTGATCCGCAAACACCAATAAACTGTTTACCAGTATATCTAGCACGAACTCCAGAAAGGGCAATATTCAGTTGTACACTATCCACGACAAACCTCCATCTATAATAATGAATCAACAGCACGTTCAACACTCGCAAGAAGCGAATGGTCCTCAATCATGGCATTAACTCTTTCAATATCATGATACAAAACCCGATCCTTCTCCAGAAATGGAATATGCTGGCGAATATGATCGTACGCTGCTTTCGAACCCACACCCGGCGTTAGTGGTTTTTTAAAATCTAAACTTTGTGTTGCGGTTAACAATTCAATCGCAAGTACAGATTGAACATTATCCAAAACCAAACATGCTTTATTGGTTGCATTGGCGCCCATACTCACATGATCCTCTTGATTTGCTGATGTAGGAATTGAATCCACACTCGATGGATGAGCAAATGTTTTATTTTCAGATGTGAGTGCTGCAGCAGTATACTGCAAGATCATAAATCCGCTAGAAACTCCTGCTTCTTCTTTTGGAATGAGAAATGGAGGCAATCCTTCACTTGTAGATTGATCTACAAATTTTGCGATGCGACGCTCGGCAATATTCGCCAATTCAGAAACAGCGATTGCCAGAAAATCCATAATGAACGCTATGGGCTCACCATGAAAATTACCTGCAGAACGAGATACACCTTCATCAGGAAAGATAAGTGGATTGTCTGTGGCAGAATTAACTTCAATTTCTAGTGTGCGTCGTACATGAGCCAAGGTGTCACGAACTGCGCCATGTACCTGTGGTGTACAACGCAGAGAATACGCATCTTGAATTCTATCGCATCCCTCATGCGATTCAATAATATCTGATTGAGCACAAAGCCTACGAACATTTAAAGAGCTATCTTTTTGGCCTTGATGTGGACGTGCATCATGAATGGCTTGATCATATGGAGTTACAGAGCCCATCAAACCCTCAACACTAATGGACGCCGCGATATCAGCAATTTTTGATAATTCTTCTGCGCGCAATAAATTCAGTGTACCTACACCAGCCATCATTGCTGTACCATTCGTTAAAGCCAAACCTTCTTTTGATGACAATGTAACAGGAACTATACCCGCACTCGCTAGAGCATCAACTGCAGGAGCACGCTTTCCATCAACAAAAGCCTCTCCCATTCCCATCATCACGAGCGTCATATGCGCTAAAGGAGACAAATCGCCAGAAGCTCCCAACGAACCCTTGCGCGGAACATATGGATATACATCTTTATTTAGAAAATCTATCAATGTATCAATCACAATTTGTCGCACACCAGAATATCCTTTCACAAGTGAGTTTATGCGAACCAACATCATGGCGCGCACCTGCGCACGACTCAATGGTTCACCCACGCCAACCGCATGGCTCATAATTAAATTACGTTGCAAATCTCGTGTTTGATCCTTTGAGATTGTGACATTTTTAAAATATCCAAAGCCAGTCGTGATACCATAGACAACTTTCCCGCTATCAACAGCATTCTCAACAAATAAACGAGAGCGGGAAATCCGCTCTCGAGTAGCTTCGTCAATTGAAACAGTAACATCGCCAGAATGATGAGCCACACGGCCAATTTGCTCAAGTGTTAGGTCATGTCCAGTCAAGATGATGTTTTTCATACGACGTCTTAGTTAGATAGGTTACTCTTCAATAGCATACTATGTCAACGAAAGAAAAATACTGAAAAGAGGGAGAAAAATAGACATGTGGATAATTGACTGGTTCATAAAATGCTGATAAAGTGGCATATATATGTCTCTACAGTCCCAGTTATTGCACTACGATGATTTAGTCGAAATCAAGGCACGCGACAATGGCGAGCCTATTTTGTCTGTACAAAAGCACATTCCTGAAATTATCTGCACATACGTAAAAAAGGACATGTTGCCATTATTTGGAGAGACAATGTATGCCAGAAAAGGGGTGGTTGAAAGGCTTCAGCAAGCTCAAGAATTATTACATCAAGAAAATTCTGAAGCACAACTAAAATTGGTTTATGCGTATCGTCATGCAAGCATTCAGGAAAAATATTTTAACGCGCGCACGCAAGAGGTTCGGCAGATCTTTCCCGAAGCAGATGAGGAAGAATTGATTCGACAGGCGCACTTGTTGTCAGCCTCGCCAGATGTTGCTGGTCATCCAACAGGTGGGGCAATAGATGCTACGATTACAAGTCCTGATGGCGATTACGACATGGGAACAAAAATTGCGGATTTTTCAGAATATAAAAAAATTCGGACATTCTATGAAGGGCTCACTAAAGAACAAAAAAATAATCGATTACTATTGCGGAATATTTTGACGGATGTGGGGTTTGCCCCGTTTGACGGGGAGTGGTGGCATTTCTCGTACGGTGATAAGGAATGGGCTGCATATTACGATCACACAACTACACTCTACGACACAGTTGATCTCACAAAATAATTAAAAAACTCCGACCATAGTCGGAGTTTGTGTTTACCAGCTGGTGACAGTAAACGGCATCTTCCATTCTTCGTGTGCGTCAGGCGAGGTCTCGCCGCAGATGTAAATGCGGCTTGTGCTGGAGGATTCGATTTCCCCAACAACTCCTGCAACATTTTGTTTGAAGGGCGTGATGACGCCTCCAAACTTTTTCTCGTAGATAACGGCAGATTTGGAATCGAACTCCGCGGTACGCATGATGTAATGCGACATGCCTTGAGCGCGAGCCCACTGCAATCGCAAATTGATCAGCGATTTGCCGAGTTTCGCTCCACGATGCGTGGAGAGAACCGCCAATTCTGCCATGTAGACCGCATTATGCCAGTCAAAAGGCAGATCAGATTCATTCGCTTTGAGTGTATCGTGAATCGTCGGATGCAGCGGGTACGTATCCTCTTGTAGAGAATGCGCACAGCCCAATCCCACCACGTGGTTGTCGCAGAACTCACATTCAGCGACCCACAAGCAGTGGGGGACATGCTTAGCCCACATACGGAGGCAATCTTCAAAAGGCGTCATCTCGAAGTACGGTCCATCAGCAAAGGCATGCTGGAACGTACGCATGAATCCATCTTGGGCTTTGTCAGTGAATTCCGTAACACGACGGAATCGAACCACTTGCTCCATGGGCGGATGTGAGGTGACTTGATGAGTAGCAGCAGCTTCAGCTTGGTTCGATAACATGAACGATCTCCATTTCACTCGAAAGTGAGGTAATATCCCTGTCGTGTGTAACACGGATTGTTTTGCCCGAAGGCTGTTGAATGAACTCTGATCCTGTAGCAAATGACGCGGCTATCGAGCCAGAGCCACATGACGTTTCATAAAAAAAAGTGTCGATGGCACGAACCCATACAACAGGATGCAACATAAGTTTGTTGCCATGTCGTTGGATCCAGTTCACACCGACGGCATCACGATCTTGAAGTCCGAGTTCATCCATAACCTCGCGGTGTTGCCGCGTGTAGGAAGCCTCGTCATCAGGAAAGGGCGCCTCTATCAACACATGTACAATACCACCAAGATCAACCAAGAAGGCTGGAACTCCAGTGGAAAGTGTAATGTGCTGAACATTGCTTGGCAGTTTCAGAAAATCGCATTGCACGTAGGCTCCGTTCAGATGTTTATCCGCGATACAAGCCTTCACAAAATGCTGTGTTCCAGAAACTGAAAAGCGAAACTGTGGCAAAGAAAGTGCATGTGATAACACAAGTGCGCCAGCGCGACTTGCATTCCCACAAAATTCTCCACCTGCCATTTCCATTCTGCTGTCTTGAAGAATGATGAACCCCGATTGCTCGACATCATACGGGCGTCCGATATTCATGAGCTCGCTTCCACGACGCTCATAGTATTCTCGATCACGCGATGATTCAAGAATTTCAAGGGCGGTGTTGTTACCACCAGCCGATGAAATAATGAAAATCGAGTTCGTTGCAGGGCTCATATGTAACTCCATGAATGATGGCATGCTCATCTTATCGTGCGTGGCAATACCGGTCAATTGAAAAAGTAGGAAAAAGATGAGAAAAAAGAATAAGAAAATTATGTTTTAAAAAGATTTATTTCAGGTGAGTGGAAAAATTTATGTAAAAACCAAGGTCTTCTGACGTGTTGTATGAAAAACATGAGAAAAAATCAGAATGACGAGAAAAACATGAAAAAGTTATCCACAGTTATGCAGGATAATCATTTAACAAACGCACTATACCATCACGATAATCCATCAGAGATGCAACATCAACCCATTCGTCAGGTGAATGGTCGTTTGCTTTAAGCGGAGCCATGCATACACACCCTGCATTTGGTAATTGAGATGAAATCATGGCTACATCAATATACCCACGCTCACTCGGGTTTGAAATTGCGCCATTATGTACAGTAGCAAAGTGTCGTTGTATGGCATCAAAAGATCCTTCGGGTGAGTGGTAGCCATCAACATGAAATCGTACAAAAAATTGAGCAAGCTCGATGTGTTTGTCATTTTCAGTATTATATTTATCAATGGAATCTGTAATACATTGTTCAAGTGCAGCTGGTGTAACGTCTGCATCTCCAGGACGAACATCTACAAGCGCCCATGCAACATCAGGAACATTATTTGCTGCATGTCGCATATCAGGAATGAGTTTTTCGGGATTGACATCACTGTCAGATGTGGGAAGTGGGGGGATAGTATTACGCAACAATCCTGCATGTATGGCAGCAATATTTATAGAAGTTTTGTACGGTTTCGTTCTTTGAGAACACCAAGATATCAATCGCTGATTCACGACATGCATCGCGTCAATAGCTGATTCCGAAAGGTGCGGACGTGACGCATGACCAGATCGACCACGCAATGTATAAGAAAATTCAATACAACCTCGACATCCAGCAGTCATTTCAGCAGAAGCACCACAAGCACTCAAGATAAGATCTGGCTGTACTTCTGGATGATTGGAAACAAAATGCTTCATGCCGCCAAATGCATATTCCTCATCAGTATAAAATAGATATGTAACACCTGAAGTCGGCCCAGCTTTTACTATTCCATCAAGTACAGCCGCGATTCCTCCTTTGGCATCAGCTGCACCAAGTGCATAATATCGACCATTATTGATAGAAAATTCTGGTACAGTCCATTGGTCTGTGGGTGAGGGAGGAACAGTATCAGTGTGACCCACTATTAAAAGACGCGTATCAGCTAGAGTACTGTCATACGCAATAACATTAGGCCGTGATTGGGCTGTTTCTTCTAAAATAACAGTAAGCCACGGACAGTGTGTTTTCAGATAATCAGCAATATAGGAAGCAATATCAGCCTCAAATGCACCTTCATTAAAACTACGTATATGGCAGAGTGCATCTACAAGTTGGATTGCTGAATCTGGGTGGGTATCAGAAGTCATAGATTTCCATATAACAATAAAAAAGACATAAATGCAAGGAAATACAATGAAAAAAATATGAAAAACTTTTGAAGAGGATGGATTGACAGGAATCAAGATGAGTGTTACGGTAAGCCACTGATGGGATTCCATCACGTACATTCACAATGGAGGACAGTGTGAAAAAAGAACTACCGAAAGTTCCGCCCGAATCACCAAGTGGCGTAAGGGACTATCCACCGTCAGAGATGATCCCTCGGTTGGCGATGATCGCTACCGTGCGAGATGTTTTTAAGCGATTTGGATTTGATCCACTTGAAACACCAGCGATTGAGCGACTCGATTCGCTTACAGGGCGAGATCCCGAGTTTGACATGACGCTGTATTCTGCGCGACTTCGCGGCAAGAAGGTTGTTGCAGAATCTGACACAGCATTGCGTTTTGATTTGACCGTACCGCTTGCACGTTTCATTGCAGCGAATCCAGAGACTCCCAAACCGTTCAAGCGGTACCAGTGGGGAAATGTCTGGCGCGGCGAGAAGGTGCAAAAGGGTCGATATCGCGAGTTCATGCAGTTCGATGCAGACATTGTCGGCGCTCGTACAGTGCAAGCTGATGTGGAAATTATCTGGATCATTGCAGAAACACTTTCTGCACTTGATGTCGGATCGTTCACTGTTCGATTCAACAATCGAAAAGTTCTTAACGGACTGCCCGATTTTGTTGGTTTTGATTCTTCACTGATTACTCGCGTGCTCAAATCACTCGACAAGTTCGATAAAGTCGGATGGAAGGGTGTTGAAAGCGAGCTACGTTGGACAACAACAGATGGTAGAGTGTTGGTTGAAGGTGAAATATTGCTTGAGGGCGATGTGCTTGCATTCAACGACGAACAGATCGAAAAGTTCAAGGTATTCGCGTATCTTGTAGATGATGATCCACTTGCGTTGCTTGCCAAAGCAAAAGTATTGCTGACCAGCGATATCGCACAAGAAGGAATTGCTGAACTGCAAGAGATGGTCGAGGCGCTCAAAGCGATCAAGCTGAACAAAGAATTGTGGAAGCTTGATTTCTCTGTCGCGCGTGGGCTTGGTTACTACACAGGCCCTGTGTTCGAGGCGATCTTGGACGATATGCCAGGTATAGGATCTGTTTTTTCTGGCGGTCGTTACGATGGTTTGGTTTCGCGCTTCTCGGATTTGGAGATCCCATGTACTGGCGCATCAATCGGCATTGATCGATTGTTTGCAGCCCTAAAAGAAATGGGAAAAATCGAACTGCAACAAACCGAAACGCAGGCGCTAATCATGGTGCTTGACAAGAAGTTCATGAGCGACTACAATGCGATCGCTCGAGAATTGAGAGATGCTGGAGTAAGAACCACCATTTACTTCGGCGAAGAGCGGTCATTCAAAGGACAGCTGGCATTCGGCCTCAAACAAGGAGTCCCAATCATCATCATTGTTGGTGAAAAGGAAATCGAAAACGGGGTCGTCGCAGTCAAGTTCACGCGTGATCGAAAGCAAGAATCATTGGATCGAAAAAACTTCGTTTCAGTGATTTACGACTATCTTTCAGGAAATTGAGTGAATTGGGGATATGGCCAAGTGGTCTAAGGCACACGGTTGTGGCCCGTGCATCACGGGTTCGAATCCCGTTATCCCCACCAATCATTCTTTTCGGAGAAGAAAAATGAGCCATCATGTAGTAGTTATTGCATGGACAAGCAACGATGAGAGCGAGCAAACACTGTATCGAGTGTCTGAAGGTGCTCTTAATAAATTGCGTGAGATGGTTACCGACGGTCATTCAGCAGATGCGCGCGCGTATCTTGAGCAGGTCGGTCATCCGATTACTCCAGATCTCAAAATCGAAATAACAGCGTTTTGACACATCCCCGACTACGGTTGGGGATTTTTATTCTAGACAAAACGCATGCATTGTGACTAAAATGAATCTAGTTTGCACGTTTGAATTGCCCCTCACTCTCTAACCCAAATTCAAGGGTGCAAGCTTTGCGGGCTAGGTGGTTCGCATGGGTCGAGGGACCCAAGGGCTGGCCCTCGTGTATCCAAGATGGATTACACGAGGGTTTTTTAATAACCAAAAAACCTCCAGGAGGAGGTTTGTTTTTGACTGGGTTAGATCCTTCGACTTCGCTCAGGATGACAGGGTGGTGCGCTCAGGATGACAAGCTTACTTTAAACCAAACTCGTTTTCCAACTTGCCAAACCTCGCCATCAACCAACTCAAGCGGCCCATCAAACTCTGAAATCTTATCTTCACCGCGCTTGATTGCTCCTTGCTCAAACAAACGACGAATATCTGAATTACTTTTTTCTTCTTCTGGGAAAAATGCACGCACAACATCGTAAGCCATTTCAGCTGTAGGGGAGAGTGTCACAGTTGGCATATCTGTAGGAGTTTCTTTTTTACTGAATGTAGAATCAAAGTAATCCGCCTCCTCATCAGAAGCTTCCTCACCATGATACATTCTCACAATCTCTGCAGCCAAAGTCTTTTTCACATTCATCGCATCGTCTGCCATGCGAGATTCAAATTCCGCAATTTCATCCATCCCAACTCGAGTGCAGTGTTCAAAATACGTCACAACCAAATCATCTGGCATACTCATAACTTTTCCATACATATCACGAGCTGAATCTGTAAGGTTAATTGTATTGCCCCAGCTCGATGACATCTTCCGTCCATCCAATCCATTTATCAAATTCGTCATCAAAATATCTTGCGCGGGCTGATCATAATGTTCTTGCAATGTTCGCCCAGCCAACAAATTAAATCGCTGATCCGTTCCACCCAATTCAACATCTGCCTTCACAGCAACAGAATCAAAACCCTGCATGAGTGGATACAACAATTCACGCAATGAAACACGCGTTCCCGCATCCAATCGCTTTTTAATATTCTCTCGCGCAGAAAATTCATGCAAAGAAAACTGATCCGCCAAAGCTCCAATCTCTTTAAACCCTAACTTCTGCAACCAATCAGAATTATATTTGATTTCAGCTGCTTCCAAATCAATAATTTTTCCGGCTTGTTCGGTGTACTGTTCCATGTTTGCGCGAACTGTTTTCTCATCAAGCATAGGACGCTCTGCATCTTTATCAGAAGTATCACCAATCAATCCAGTAAAATCTCCCACAATAAATACAATCTGATGCCCAAGCTTCTGGAAATCCGCCAGCTTCAATAAAGGAATAGATCTGCCAAGATGCAAATTCGGAGATGTAGGATCAATCCCTAACTTAATCCGAAGTTGTTCGCCAGAAATTAATCGCTCACGCAAATGATCGGTATCAATCACCTCGGCGACTCCTCGAGAGAGTAGTTCGTCAATTTTTGCTTCGTCTGTTTCAATCATATATCAATTGTCATCCCGTAGTCGTACGGGATCCATGCTTCTGGATTAATGGATCCCAGCCTGCGCCAGGATGACGCGGTTATTATTTATTATCCAAATTCAAAGGAATAAAGCTCTTCAAAAGTAAATCTACTTCTGCGCGTACATCTGCATCATG
>NZCD01000016.1 GCA_002688135.1 Parcubacteria group bacterium | reverse complement strand
TCAAGGCACTGCTTGAGTTGATCTGCGACATTCCACGAGACAATAATAATTGCTATTTTGTCTCTTTGTGAAGTGTGTGCTTCGTGCATTTTTTGCAGTGCTTTTTAAGCTCGAGACGATTCTTGAGCTTCTTTTTATTCTTTGTGCTTCGATGTCCGATTGTTTTGCAGTCGGTGCATTCGAGTTTAATCAAATTATCTTGTGACATACATTCATTATGTGCCGCCCTCTCCTCTCTTTCGAGATGGAGCCATCTCGCGGATTCGAACCGCGGACCTACTGTTTACAAAACAGTTGCTCTGACCAACTGAGCTAAGATGGCCCAGACGACAATTTATTACTGCCACAGTATATGTTTTTCCATCATTTTCGTCAACTCTTTAACAATTCGCGTGTTTCGTCCTTATAATCCTCTACCGCCGGCTGATTGAATGCGTTCACATTTAAGAGTTGTGCAAGATACATCATCTCGCACATTTTGAATTGGAGAAATTGTCCGATGGCATATTCATTGATTTCAGTGATGAGTACTTCTATGTATGGAAGATCGTTTTTTTCGTATGCTTTTTTTACACCACCATAAATCGCCGCCATGATTTTTTTGTAGCTTTTACCTGTAATATCTTCTACTAATCCTGGGAATACGAGATCTTCCGGGACTTTTATTTGCGTTGGTAATTGTTTTGCATATACCAATGTTGTGAGTTTATCGTGTGGGCCGCCATAAAATAATTGCGCCATGGAATGTAAATCTGTTGAGCCGATTGAAACTATTGGCGTGATTCCCTCGCGGACTTCTTCTCCATCAAGGTTTTCTCGTTTTCCGATCGATTCTCCAGTGAGTTGTCTGTACCACTTCCCTACTGATTCTAATTCTGGATTAAATAAAAATGTATTATTAATATGAACGCCATGACGGTGATGATGCGCTGTGATTGCAGCTGATGCAAGTGCGGGATTTGATTGTGCATCTCCCTTCAGACATTCATCTCGCATATCTGCAGCGCCCTCAAGCAACGCTTTTACATCAAGACCTGCGCATTGTAATGGAAATAATCCTACGGCTGAAAATACTGAAAAACGTCCACCTACTTTTTCTTTGATTGCTATCCGATCTATTCCCACTTTTTCTGCGGCGTTCCACAATTTACTTCCTTCATTTGTTGTTACGACCACCCTATCTTTTAGGTTTTGGAATCTTTCTGATAATGCATTGTATAGTGTTTCAAAATTTCCGATTGTTTCTGTGGTCCCTCCGGATTTTGTGACGACGTTAATGAGTATTTCATCAGCATGTACAATTCTCTCTTTTAGCAATGCGACTACATCCATCATCATGTGCGCTGAAACTGTATCCACAAAAATGATTTTTGGGTGTGAATCTGCGTGTGGATCTACTGTGCCAATTATTGATTCGTAAATTGCTTTTGTTCCTAAGTTCGAACCGCCAATTCCGCATACAACAATATATCTCAATTTGTTTGAGACTTTTTTTGCAACCATATCTGAAACCGCCTGCCGCACCTTTTTATCTGTTGGACAATTCAACGATGCCTCATCTTCAATGTAATTCTGATTCTTTACTACTGTATTACAATGATTGATGTATTCACCTATTTTTTTTTCTGTATCGAAAAATACATTGTCATCAATAGATGCGTGATCAGAAGAAAATGTTATGTGTTTTTTATCCATGGATTATATTATAGCATAAATTTCAAGTACCAAATAAAAAGTATCAAACAACGCTCAATATTCAAATTCTAAATGCCACTTTGCTTCGTTTGGATGTTGGAATTTGATATTTGTTTGGAATTTGTTATTTGGTACTTGGAATTTAAAAACCTCGGACCGTAGTCCGAGGTTGATCTTTATGCGAGACCGAGGAGTTTCTTTGCCTCACGCCAGTTGGCTTTTGCGAATTCTCCAGCAGGCTCTTTGAGAAGTGTGACGGGGATCGGTCGAATCAACATGCCGATCTGTGCCAGTTTTGCGATCAGTAGCAGTAGCGTGGACTTCTGACCATCACTCCATCCGTCGAAGTTGTTCAGAGCTGCCTCATGCACAGTCACCTTCAATTGCTCAAAACCGTTTTTCAGATCCAAAATGGATCCTGTGTTTGCAGCATCGAGCATTGAACGAACTGTCTCATGCACATCGAGTCCAGTGGGTGGAATTTGTGCGGATTGCTCTTCTGCCGTGGGTGGGTCTCCACCGAGCATCGAGTCGTAATCGATAGCATCGATTTCACTGACTTCACCGAGGTGGTCTGCGCCGCCTCCGGCAAAATTTTCGAATCCTGCAGATCTATAGCGTTGAGGTTCTGAAGTTCCTCCGCCGCGTGTGGCGCTGCCGCGCGTTAGTTTCGACTTTCTTGATCCACCTGCTCTACGTCTACGTGCTGGTGCATCGACAGATCGACGCGTAACTCCTCTTGTTGCGGGTGCTCCAGCTCCTGCAGCACCCTGACATAGACGTCTCACCGACATGATGTCGTGAGCATGATCGTCATACTCCCACCCATGTGGTGTGAGCACTGGAATATCGATGGTTTCCGGTTTTTCACCAGGGATTTCCTTCTTGGAAACCGCGATGAATGCGGTCGAATTGCACAGCACACCGTAACGAAGTGATGTTTCGGTTTTGACTGCCTTGTCACGCAGATCGCCCAGCAACATCTTCCCGTACAGTGGCGCAACAAGTGCTGATGTTGTGTTCTGTGGCACACGAATCGCTCGCTCATACTGCTTACCGTCTGGCCCAAGTCCCACGATCCCGAATCCGTCGATCGGCTCTGCAGTGAGAATACCGATCGTGCGTGGTTGCGCGTGATAGCAATCTCCGAGATTCACCACACGAGCCTTTTTCGGCAATCCGCGCAATTCGAGGTTGCGCAACACTGGGCCGGAAGCCATTCCTGTTACGCGAGCAGCCGCTGCATCGTAATCCTCACCTGGCAGAATCCACTCGCATGAACCTTCGGTCTGTTTGGCGAAATCCTGCATCAGCGCGTTGTTGACCGCTGCATCAATCCCTACCGAATGCACGCGGATGCCCTTGACCGGTCTATAACCAGCGTCATGAGAATGACCATCGCACACAAGAATGATGCACTTTTCGTGATCATTATCCTCTGCATTCAGAGCCTGCGTCACCATGTTGAGCGCCGCGCATGTGAACGTTGAACCACCTGACTGGATTCGATCAAGCGCATCATAATGCATGTCTGTGAGAGGACTAATGTCAGCAAGCCGCTTGCAATCGTTGTCGAATTGCCAGATTGCCACACGCACCGCACGATTCATCTTACCTAATCGTGTAAGCACTTTCTTGGCAATCTTCTTGAGGCCGTCCAGCTTTACGCCATCCATACTTCCAGATCGATCGAGAAGCAGTGCAACGTCGAGCGGCTTTTCAGATTCCTCTTCCACACATCCTGCAGCGATCTGCACGAGCACGAGATGATCTGTCTCGCCTGATGGTGTTGAGAACAACTCATATTCTACGCCAATGGTCGGCAGTGGCGATCGCGTCTTGTATGTCACGACGATGTCTCGATCAGGACGTAAATCACTAAGCACGAGCTTGTGTGTTTCGCCCTCAGCCAACATGTGCTCACTCATAAGCATGGTGTGGGATGGCGATGCGATCTCTGCCTCGAAACCGGGAGTAAGCGACAGCTTCAGTGAAGCCTTGTAGTTCACTGCCACTGTCTGCTTTGGCGTAACGCGTGATGCATCCGGAACTTGGTCAGTATCCGGTGACGCTCCACCGCCCGAGTAACCCGTTGCAAAACCTGGCACAAATCGGGGTGCAACCACTAGCGGAATTTGTAGACGTCCGCCGTCATCCTGCCAATCAACCGGAGCGATGTAATGCACTTTCACAGAAATCTTTTCACCCGGCTCAATGCCGGCAACAGACATCGTGAAGATGTACGGGCGCTCTTGCTCAACCATTGCCGCATGATGCCCCTGATCTCGCGCTTCTGCATATTTTTTTTGAGCGTCTTCGCGCGTTCGAAGCTCTGCCTCAATTGTACGATTTCCAATCGTCAATTTTGTTCCCAAGACTGATGCTTGTGGAACGAGAGGAAAAACGTAAATCGCCTCAAGAGACTTATCGAGCTTGTTTTCAAACGTCTGCGTGACGTAACACGCAACATGTAACCCACGAACTTCTGCTTCGAAGTCGATGGTTGAAAGTGGCAGTTGATCGATAGCAAGACCAACTTCTCGGTCAATTCTCTGCGCGAACGCTGGTTGTGTCATGGCCTATCTCCTGTTTTTTGTTTTAATGACCGCGTTTATACTATGCCTATAATTCGGATTTGTCAAGTAAAAAAGCGGTTCGTTGTATTCATGCTACAAAACGAAAAAACCACCCGATTGAGTGGTTATTTCATATGGGCCGGGGAGGGTTCGAACCCCCGAAGGCGAAGCCAGCAGGTTTCATGTATTCCACAGGTTTCCTTGTGGCACGGACTATATCATCACCATACTCGGGGTCTGTCGTATAATTGCGTTTTGATTACAAATTTTCAGATTGAGAGATCAATTCTTCAAATAAATTTTAAAGCATAGTCTGTGCTACGCTGAAAAATTTTTTGGAGAATTGAGCCTCAATCTGTATGTTTTGGCTAAACAGCAATTATACGACAGACCCAAAAGATTAGGTGTTCCGGTATCTAGTCTCTACGGGCTCACTACGAATCTAATAGATTCTCGATTCCCACGGTATTGGCATATTTCTTACGAAACTTAGCTTTCACCGTTATCCCGGAATGTTCATCTTGATGTTTCCAACAAGAGCTGCAATTTTACTTACAGCCTGCCCCAGTTGACCACTTTGGTACCGACCCTTAATAAGCACTCTTTATTTCTGCAATCCAGTCCATAATCTGATGTAACAATTTTTTGTCGTTATATCGAACATGAATCAACCCATATTTCATCTTACCCTCTTTTCTCGCGTCATAATCTTTTCGAATATAAGGCTTGGTGAATTGGGCTAACGAAATTCCGGTAACATCACTCCAAAAATTTTGTAATGTATTTACATCCTGATTTGCATGGCAGTATAATAGCACGCGCAATTTGCTCTCGTCAACCCCACAAACCTCCCTCATAAATCGCATAAATATTCGGATCATCTCCATATCGCTGTTCACAAATTCAACCGTCTTAGCTCCCTTCCACTTAGTGCCTTCGCCCCAGTACAGCACAACCCCAGCTAGCTTTAATTTTTCTTCTTTGATCGTAAGTTGATTATTGATTCTGAATGATAGTGGACTTCTTTTGAATAAAACCTCTCTACACTCTCCGAATGTTCTTCTGGTAATATTCTGACTTCTAAAAAAATAAAACATCGCGTCAGTAGAAACACTGAACTTTTCAGCTATCTCTCTTACGCCATGACCTTGCTTGTACAATGTTTCTATTTTTTTCTTTTCAGCTATCCTTACTTTTCCCATATAATTCAGCATATCAAATTGAGTAGTCTTTGTGTACTCCTCAATTAAAAAATGACCCGCCCGGAGTCATTTTTTATATCTTCTGTATTCTTACTTCTATAGCAAGCTATCAATAATACTCTTGAATTGCTCAAATGGAACTGCGCCATTTACTGGGATTGTCTGATCTCCTGAAATAATCACATTATATGGAGTTCCTGATCCGCCGGCTGCAAGCGCGTTTTGTGTGTCGTTTGCAACAACATCAGCGAAATCTTCATTCGTTAAACATGATTCAAATTTGGATTTATTTGCTCCAGCTTGAACTGCAAGCGCTGATAGCTCTGCATCGGTTCCACCCTCATCACCCTCAAAAATTGCGTCTGTGAATTTCCAGAATGCGTCTGCTCCAGCAAGTGATCCTACACATTCAGCGGCTTCAGATTTCTTCTTAGCAAAAGGATGCAATTGTTCTAGTGGGAAATGTCGATATACCCAATTTACATCACCCGGATATTCATCAAGGATTTGTTTCATTGTTTCGTGATGACGGGAGCAGAATGGGCAATCGTAATCTGAAAATTCTACAATAGTGATGGATGCATTTTCATCTCCGCGCACCCAATCGTCATCTGATAATTCTACATTTACCGGAGCACCTGCAGATGGATCTGCTGGTTGTGTTGGAGTTGGATTCACGCTTGGATTTTTATTTGCTTGTACTGTTCGACCCCCTCCACCTCCACCGCCAGTCATATAGACACCCAGAAGTACGAAAAACCCAATCACGAAAAATCCTGCGACGCCTGAACTCAATCCAAAGAAAAAAGAGTTTTTTGATCCAATCTTATCGAATAGATCTTTATCACGCTTTGGTTGCTGCGAACTATGATAGTCGTTCATATAAAGATACTTAGTAATGTTTAAGTAGAATGTATCCCAAAGATAATGTTATTCAGATTTAGTGTCGATTTTTCGATAAAGAAGTGAATAAGCGAGGATGCGATGCATGTGCATCGTAGACGAGCTTTGAACTTTTTTAGCGGAAAATAGGCGCTTAAAGATGGATGACACGTATCTTTGGGACACATTCTTCCTGCTTAAGGACGCATTTTACCACACATACATCCACGCACAATGTGGAAAACTGTGTATAACAAAAAACCCACTTGTGCGGGTTTTTTGCTTTGCTTTTACTCAATCCAGTCATCAAAAGGCACTATTCCATCGCCATACTCTTGCCTATCTGCATTTATCAGAACTTTCAATATATCAACCTCTTGATTCATTTCCTTATCTCCAATTGCGTGTATCTCTGATTTCAGATATGAATCAAAAGTCTTGAATAATTTTTGATATTCATCAGAAACAGTTAGTGGTTCTGACGTTTGCTCCCATTCTCCTAACATTGGCCATGGCGCAATAATACCAATCTCCTCATTTATGAATGGATCTATGTATCGGTTTTTTGCAATACTTTCACGTTCATATGCAATCCAACTTTTAACAAGGTCGACATATCGTGACAGCACGATCCCCTTTCTAATTCCTGTATTGTCGTAAAATTCGCCTGACTCATCGAAAGATACTACAGATTCATTTCCATGCGATACATCATCCCGATCTCGATATGATACTTTAAGTTGAATATCATCTCCTCCAGATTTTTTCTTTAGTTTCAACAGTACTAATCCGCCGCGTGTTTCCCCATCTACAGATAGCGATGGGAAAAGCGTATTCACATACATAATTTCGCCAGTAGCTTTGTCCGATTCTGGAGATCCATACACCTGTTCAATTTCGTATCCATCCGATTCTAGTTTCAGCTGCAGATCAAACACAAGAGGTGTCACCATATATTCGAATCCTTCGTCCATGCGTTGTGCAAATTCCGCTGCAGAGTTTACTGAATAATGATTTGCTCCTTCAATTTCTGTGATTGCCTTTGCGAGATCTGCGTGAAAATCAATTCCGATTCCAATGAATGTTGAGTGTCTTCCATCCTTAGCATTTTTCTTTGCGATTCCCACCAACCCCTCTTCACTTGTTTGTCCTATATTCGGCATTGCATCTGTAAGGAAAATTACTCGATTATCGTACGCTGAATTTTCTGGAGCTTGCGCAAGTAGCTCCATACCACGCTCCATTCCTGCTGACATATTTGTTCCACCGCGTTGTGATAATTCCATTATGTGTCCTTCAAGCGCATCAATATCTGTCTCTCCTATGTAGCGTAATGGTTTTGCGATTTCTGCTTGATCATCAAATAACACAATTCCCAACCTATCCTCATCATTCAAATGCCCAATTAAATCAACTAAGGATTCTTTTGCGACCTCCATTTTTGTTTTTGATGATACTTCACGCTCAATATAATTCCCATTTGCATCATAGTAATATTCATCGAACTGCGAACCCATGGATCCAGAAATATCCATCACCACCACAAGATTGAGCGGTTTACGCTTGAAATCTTCAGTCTTGATTCCAGAATTTAAACCGACTGACATGTAATATTCTTTTTCCCCAGAAATTGGATCTGGAGAAACTGCCTTCGTGAATGATGGACAAAACAGTTCAGTACATTCTTCTTGTTTTCCGGTGTCAAAGAAATATTCGTAGAATAAACCTTCGTATGTCAAGGAATCAAACAATGGGAGGTTTTTATTTTCTATGTTCTGGCGGAAAGATTCGACATCTTTTGCTCCCCCCACAGAAAATCCTAACTTTTCATCCACTGCAAAATTACCACCACCCCTTCCAATTGATGACGCAACAGAACCTCCGCCACCCATACCAAACAACACTGAACCTCCGCCACCTCGAGCGTCTTCAAACACAACAACATCATCAAATTTCCAATCATCCACACGCTCATCATATGCAATTGTGCTGATGGGATTTTCCGGATCAATAGAAGGATTTTGTCCTACCACAACCACTAATAATAAGACTGCCAACGCTCCTGCGCCCAAAGCGATCGGAGTAAACTTCTTGAAGTTAAAATTAAATAATTTTTTTGTATCCATATTAATATTCATTTGTGAAGCCAAACGATGCTTCAGGCCGCGATTAACCTCAATCTCATTCATTTTCTGTTTGTGATATTTGTTGAATGATTTGTTAAGCATATGTTTGGATTCGTTTATTTAGTCGTGAGAAATACTTACGCACCGCTGCTGGCTGCTTGCCAATCTCTTGTGCGATTTCATCATGAGAGAGCCCATCAATGTGTCGCATCGTCAAAAATACGCGATCTTTCTCTTTTAGCCGATCGAACACATACTCGATTTTCATTGATGCATCAATTCGATCGGTTTGATCATTTTTGTCGCCCGCGATTTCTTCAATCTCATCAAGGTCAACAAATATTTTTTTTCTTCGCCAATACATCAGCATTTGATTTTTTGCTATACCTGTTAGCCACTGCTTTAGATTTCCCTTTTTTGGATCAAATACATCAAGTCGTTCATAGGCATGTAGAAAACATACTGAAACAATATCCTCTGCCTCTGTTTTATTAACAATTCGAAAATGAACATATCGATACAGATAGTCGAATAGATCATCATATCTCTTTGAAAAACGTTTTTTCTTTTCTTCTATGGTCATAATAGGGACTGTCGCACAACAGGCTTTTAGTCACAAATTTTCAGATTGCGTGATCAAATCTTTACAAAAATTTTGGCACTTTAGCAATAGCTAAGGCAAAAAATTTTTTAGAGATTTGAGCCGCAATATGTAAATTTTGGCAAAAGTCCTGTTGTGCGATAGTTCCTAAGGGCCTCTACCTACACTATGCATTTATGCAGCTTTTTGTGACATGCTATATATCAATTCTTTAATTATAGCAAAAAAACCACTTTCGGTGGTTATAGTTCCTGGAGCCAATGCCCGGAATTGAACCGGGGACCTCATCCTTACCATGGATGCGCTCTGACCGTCTGAGCTACATTGGCGTATCAATATTTTTATTCATTATTTTCTTACTCTTTACCTCACAGTGGTCGCGCAAGCGATTTGTATGATTCGCCTTCGGCTGGGCAACTGAGCATCTTTTCTATTTTCTTTTACAACTCTTCAATTGTCCTACGAAGCTGATCGAGTTTTTTATTTTCTGGGTTTGCGATTTTTAATTGATCGTATGCTGCTTGTGCTAGTTCTTTATTCTTGAGTAGTATAGCTGTTTTCAAATAGGCGTCAAGATATTTTGGGTTGAGTGGTTCAAGTGAAACAGCGCGCTCATAACTTCGCAATGCGTATAATTGTTTTCCCATTTTGTCGTATGCATGTGCGAGATCGTAATGTCGTAAAGCGATTTTATTATCAATTTCAACCGCGCGTTTGAAATGTGCAATCGCGTTTTTCCAATCTTCTGTTTCAACTGCAATCATTCCCAATCGATTGTGTGCGCGTCCATCTTTTTCATCTAGCTTCACAATAAACAAATATGTTTGTCGTGCTTCTTCCCATTGTTTTTTTGCGAAATATAATCGCCCCAAACCTCGATAAGCTTCCACTGTGCGCGGCGCAAAACGAATTACTTCAATATATTTTTGCTCTGCCTCTTTATAATTTTCCATCAACAACTGCGTTTGCGCATCTTTTAGTAACGCAGCAATCGCTTCTGGCGGCGGAGCTTTTTCAGATTTTTTTGGTTTCTTCGCTCGTGATTTGGCGTATTGCACATATGTCTTTTGTACACGATCACGAAACTTCTTTTGTGTTTTAACCCAAAATGCATGCAATGGGCCCGACATTTTTTTAAGCTTCTCTGCTGTTTTTTTCATTGAACGTCGATATTGATCTTCAATAATTGCTTTTTTCTTTTGTGATTGAATTTCCTGTGGGAGTTTATCAACATCCAATAACGCGATTTGTGGAAATTTACGAATTAAAATTACTGATGCAATAACTGCACCTGCGAGAATTAATACAAATGGTAAAATCGTAAATGGCATATCTAGCTTGTAGCTTGTAGCTTGTAGCTTGTAGATTTGCTCATAGCATGTTTTTTAACGATTCTAATTTTGTTGATGCTGAACCCACCAATACACCACTGCATGATTCTAGGGACGTGAAACTTTCGATATTTTTTGGCTTAACTGATCCACCATACAATACGCGATGTCCCTTGAGTTCTTTTATATGTGACATCATGCTTTCTGCATCCTCTGGTTTAATAGGATCTCCTTTTCCATCTTTACTTATTGCCCAGATTGGTTCGTATGCAATAATCATTTGACTTCCCATTGGTGCAAGCGAACATCCAACCTCAACTTGTGATTGTACTTTTGTTTGTGCCTTCCCTTCATTTCGCTCTTCCTTACTTTCTCCAACACATATAATTGGAATTAGTTGAGCTTTTAAAACTGCCTCAACTTTTTTTGCTACTGTCTCATCTGTCTCCCCCATTGCACGCCGCTCTGAATGTCCCACAATCACATAACTTACTCCGATTTCTTTTAGATCTTCTGATGATACAATTCCTGTGTATGCCCCCTCATTTTCGTAAAATGCATCTTGAGCAGCGAGTGCATGTGCATTTGGTTTGTCTGCTATTTGATCTATAGCTAAGTGATTTGGCGCGACAACAAGATCGAATTTTTCTGATGATACATTAGATAGCTCGGACCACAATGCAACTGATTCGTCAGTGTTTAGATATCGCTTCCAGTTAGCAACGAATAATTTTTTCATACTATACTGTTTCTTTTACCCCCACAGCTTCTTGAATAGCATTCTTGAATACTGACTCATCTTTGAATGGTCCTATTGTTGCCACCTTCATCTTCTCAAATTGTATCACTTCTTGAGCGACATTTAGAATATCGTCAAGGGTTACTGCATCAAGTTTTTCTAATTGTTGTTCTGGCGTATCTGCAGTCCCTTTCAGCGACCATTGTTTTGCATACCATTCTGCTAGCGTGCTGGAGTTTTCTAGTGCCAACATAATTCTTCCACGCATATGTTGTTTTGCCTGAGCGAGTTCTTCAGCAGTAACACCACTGTCTTTTACTTTTTGTAATTCTGCAATAATTGTTTTGAGTGCATCGCCACATTTTTCTGGAAGCAATCCTGCTTTTACTGAAAATGCTCCCGTTTCGTGATATGGCGAAACATCGGTGCGAATCACATATGCCAAACCTCGTCTTTCGCGTACTTCGATGAATAGTCGCGATGACATGGTGCCGCCTAAAATTACATGAAGAAGTTTGAGTGCATACAATTTATCATCAGTGTATCCGTATGCAGGAAATCCCGCCATCATTACAGCCTGTTCTGTTTTTTTCCATTTCACTTTAACTTGTGGAGATTCTACAAATTCATGTTTAATGTAATCGACGTTGTTTGATGGATCGCGCTGCGTGCCACCGAAAAAATGCTCTGCTCGCTCATTTATGTTTTCCGGCATGTTTCCTGCAACCACCACTGTCATTTGATCTGGTGTATAAAATCGATCTCGAAAATCGACCATGCCTTCTCGTGTGAATTGATGGATGATTTTGTCAGTTCCCCCAATTTTCCATCCGAGTGGTGATCCGTGAAATATTTGTGCCTCTAAAAATTCTTCAACATCCATCATCGGATTATCCTCATACATATGCAATTCTTCCGCAATAACTCCCTTTTCTCTCTCAATTTCATCTGCATCAAATACAGAATTCCACAACATATCTGAAACAATATCGAGGGCTGTTTCGATTTTTGTGGCATCGATTTTTACATAGTAGCCTGTGTAATCTTTTGATGTGTACGCGTTGTATTCTGCACCCAGACCATCCAACTCTTTTGAAATATCGAGTGTGGTTGGGCGTTTTTCAGTTCCCTTAAACATCATGTGTTCTATGAAATGTGATACTCCATTTAATTCTTGTGTTTCATAACGCGACCCCACTGGAAACATTACTAATACTGTTACAGCTTGTGTGTTTGGATTTGGGATTGTTATTAATGTTGAGTCGTTTGCGAGTTTTGTTTGTTCAAACATATCAGTTCAGTTTTTCATTAATATACTTTTCTACTTCTGGTATTTTAATGCGTTGTTGTTCCATGGTGTCGCGATCGCGAATTGTGACGGCATTATCCTCTAATGAATCGAAGTCTAATGTTATACAAAGTGGTGTTCCGATTTCATCCTGCCGACGATATCGTTTTCCGATTGATTGCGTTTCGTCGTACTCAACTCTGAAATTTTCTCGTAAGCTTTGTGCGAGTTCGCGAGCTGGTTTTGAAAGTTCTTCTTTTTTTGATAGTGGCAATACAGCGACTTGAACTGGCGCGATCGCTGCTGGGAATTTCATCACAATTCGAAGCGCTTTTTCATTTTCGTTTGCTGTCTCTACCTCTTCTTCTGTGTATGCAGAAAGCAATGCAACCAGAATTGATCGATCAACTCCCAAACTAGGCTCTACGACGTGTGGTAAAAATCTCTCGCCAGATTGTTGATCGTGGTACGTTAAATCCTGTCCAGATACATCCATGTGCTGTTTCAAATCATGATCTGTGCGATATGCTAATCCCCATAACTCTTTTTTTCCGAAAGGATACTCATATTCAAAATCTATTGTTCTTTTTGAGTAATGCGCGAGTTCTGGTGCAGGAATATCATTTTCATGCAGTTTTGATTTATCTAATCCCAAAGCCTCTGCAAATTCGTGCATTGTTTTTCTCCATGCTTCAAATGCGTCTTCCCACTGATCTTCTTTTACAAAATATTCTACTTCCATTTGCTCAAATTCTCGTAATCTGAAAATGAAATTTCCTGTTGTGATTTCATTTCGAAATGCTTTTCCAATTTGTCCCATTCCAAATGGGATTTTTTTTCGTGATGTTTCTACGACGTGTTTGAAATTTATAAACATGCCGGCTGCTGTTTCCGGTCGTAAGTACGCTGTTGATCCCTCGCCCTCAACTGCACCGATTTGGGTCTCAAACATTAAATTGAAATTTCTGATGTCTGTTAATTCACCGCCACATTTTGGACATTGTACTTGTGAAATATTTTTTGGATCAGCCTTGTCGTATTCTGGTTCTAGTGATGATGACTCTAATAAATGATCTGCGCGATATCGATGATGACATGATTTACATTCAACTAAGGGGTCTGAAAAGTTTGTTGTGTGGCCGGAAGCTTCCCACACTTTTGGGTTCATTATGATTGCTGCATCCATCCCAACCATGTTGTCGCGTGATGTGACAAATATTTTCCACCACAAATCTTTCACGTTCATTTTCAGCTGCACACCAAGAGGACCGTAATCCCACGAATTTGCCATACCACCGTAAATGTCAGAACCGGGGTATATAAAACCCCGGCGTCGGCATAATGATGTTAGTTTTTCCATTAGGTCGTTTTCCATACTTGTGCTGATTGAATCGCACTTTTCCTCCGCTTCGCTACGGGCGGTTGCGCCACTTCGGGCGGTTTTTTATGGCTCCGCTCTGCGGCGCAGAGCTTCGGCACTTATAGTAACGGAAAGGTTTACTCCGTTGCACTGCGTAAACGCTTTCCTTCCGCCTATATACTTCGCTGCGATTAGACTTTCATGATGTCGGATTCCTTATTTTTTGATAGGCTTTCGACTTTTGAGTTGTACTCTTTTACATCAGCTTCTAGTAATTCTTGCAGGTGGTATCGGTCGTCTTCGGAAATTTCTTTGTCTTTTTCACGACGGATGATTGTTGATTTTGCATCGTCACGAATACGACGAATGCGTATGCGAGATTCTTCTGTCATTTTTTTCATGACTTTTACCATCTCGCGCCTAGTCTCTTCTGTTGGCTGTGGCACTGGAATTCGCAACACCTTTCCATCTGATTGTGGATTCAATCCTTGATCTGAATCTCGTATAGCTTTTTCAACAGCTGATACTAAACTTTTATCCCATGGATCAATCAACAAAGTTCTAGGATCTGCAACAGTAATAGAAGCGACTCCTTTCACTGTTGTCATATTTCCATAAGCTTCTAGCGGAAGTTCCTCAATAATCCCCGGATGAGCTCGGCCGGTTCGTAGGGTTCGAAATTCTGATTCGAGATGTTCAATTGCGTTTTTTAATTCCGCTTTTAATTCTGTTTGGTCCATATCACAAATGCCTCAATTACGAATAATTGAGGCTATTGTACAGGTTTACCCTCCAATTGCAAATCCTGCTATATATATTATTTGTGGAGCTTCTGGGTCGAATATCACATTCGATACTGCCCTTGTTGTTGGCGGCTTACTGACTGTCCATGTTGCACCAGAGTCTGATGTGACATACATCGTTGATTGACCTGCCGTAGCAGTTGTATAAATCATCTGCTTATTGTTTTTTGGATTGACAGCGAGACCAAATATTCTTGCGTCTGCTGGTGAAACAAGATCTAATCGTTTCCAATTCTCACCACCATTTATTGTTGTGTATATTCTTGAATCGATTACTGCTACGTGCATATTGTCATGAATATCCCACACGATCTTTTTTACACTGTTTATACCACCATGCTCATCTCGCTCTGGAGTTATATCTATCCATGTTCCACCACCATCTGCGCTCTTATGTAATCCACGTCTTTCAAGTCCCACATAGACAATGTTTGGATCGATTTCAAAAATAGAGATGTGACTGACCTCTTCCCTGAAAGTATGTCTGATACGCCAAGTCTTTCCTGCGTTTTCACTCTTAAGCAATTCTCCTGATCGCGTTCCTGCATATACCACATCTGGATGTTTTGGATCGATTTCAATAGCTGTAATACGTGCTGAACTTTTTTCATCGATGTGTCGAGTGGTGAATGTACGAGAACAATCTTCTGTTTTTAATAATTTATTATTTGCCGCTGCATAGACTACACATTTGTCTCGAGGATCAACTGCAATATCAGAAACTGTGCCTGCTCGAATATCGTCTGGCTGTGCCCATGTTCTTCCTTGGTCGTAACTGTAAATCATCCCATTTGCTTGCGTACCTGCATATAAAGCATTTTTGTCTGATGGATCAGTGTTGAGTGTTATCACATTAACTGACGCAATACTTCCCGGCGCTCCTGTAGTACTTGGAATTTTGATACGATGTTGCCATGTTTGCCCGCCATCTTCTGTTGCAAATACACCGCCATCAAGCGGTTGAGGTGTTTCACCAAAAGACCCACATCCTTGCCCCATGAGTAAGAAAAGTGCGGTTATGCCTACCACCCGCAATGTGAAATGTTTCATAATTCCTTTTATCAAAAATAGCTCCTTTAAGAGACCGTCACAAGACTCCTGCATGCATTAAATTCGCCATATGATCCTCATGCGTATTCTAAAATTTCTCAACAATATACCCATATTGCTTCGAAATTTTATAATCACATGAGAATAATCTATCTGAATTTCAATGCGCACAGGAGTCTTGTGACAGCCCCTTTATTATATACAAAATTTAGAGTCGCGGCAATGACAATACAAATGCATCAAAAAGGCCTTTTGGTTGCACATTTTTTTTCAACTTTTCTTTGACTTCACGCGCATTATCAAGACTTGTTAGTATTTGTTTGGCGAGCTTTTTTTTCTGTAGTCCATGAGAGAATAATAATGCACGCAACATAATAATACATCGGTCAAGTCGATTGTATAATGCTTCTTTTTTTGTTGCGCGAGTGCCTTTCCCTATAATCTCTTCCACCCAAATTAATCGCTTGTCGTGTGATGAGGTGAGTAATGAAAATAGTTGTCTTGATTCATCGTACCATTGCGCGTGTGTTTCATCATTGTTTTCGAGTTGATGTAGAACTCCTGGACGTCCCGCTGCCCATGTTAATTTTTTTTGTGTATGCGCTTCTTCTGATGTGTTGCTCATGAGTGTGATCATCTCGCCATCTGACGCATGTGATAATTGATATATCGCGCATCGTGACAAAATGGTTTGTGGGATCGTTTGCGTGTGAGTTGCTGTGAGAATGTAATATGTTGATTCGTGAGGTTCTTCTATTGATTTTAATAAAGCGTTTGCCGCTTGCAGTGTACATGCGTGTACATTTTTAATCATGACTACACGCGGATTATTGTTAAATGCTTTGTGCGCGTTATGTGCAATCATGCGCCTAATATCCTCAACAACAATCATATGTGCGTCATCTGCCTTTTTTACACATGTAAATTCTGGATGTGCCTGAAGTGGGCGTGATTCATCAATCTGCAATATTGCTCTAGTAATATGCTGCGCGATATGCGTTTTGCCAATATGTTCTGGTCCAATCAATATAATTGCTTGTGGTAATTCATGCGTTTGAGCTAAATTACTTAATTGATTAGTGATTGCTGTATTTCCGATGATGTTCATAGTGGGACAGTATAACTGCCTTTGAGATAAATTCCAAGTAATTAAAAGAACCACCCGTGGGTGGTCTTTCTATGAATGTTCTCCGGTAGGACTGGGTACTCCTGGTTGGACCAGGAGTACCCAATAAGAGGAGAGGTGTGGTGGGAAACTGCAGTGCTGTGTTATGCCGGACGGCTACACATGATTACACTGCAGGGCCTGAATTGCGGAACTACTTGGAAGCGCGCTTGGACTTCTTGGGCTTGACGAGGCCGGATTTCTCCAACGCCGCCTTGTTCTTCTCGACCAAGTCCTTGCCGTTTCCGTTGGTGCCGTTACCCTTCTTCGCGGGAGCCGCCTTCTTGGCGGCCTTTGCCTTGGTGGCCTTCGGCTTGGGAGCCTTCTTGGCTGCGGCGGCTGCAGCAGGGCGGTGGTACCAGAACCCTATAAGTAGGTACGAGCACAGCCCGACCAGCTCCCAGAAGACGAACAGCTGAACGATGTTGCTGGCCAGCACCAGCCCGATCATCGACGCTGTAAACAACGACATGTAGGCGTAGTAGCGAGCGAACCCAGGATCTCCCCTCATGTATCCAAGGGAGTAGACCTGGACCATGAGGCTGACGCCGGTCACGACCACCAGCATCACGGCCGTCAAGGGGTCCAGCAGAATGCCGACGCCGAAGTTGAACGCC
>NZCD01000015.1 GCA_002688135.1 Parcubacteria group bacterium | reverse complement strand
TTCAAAACCAACTGGAAGTTACGATAAAGTAGTTCGTGCTTCTAGAGAACGGTTTGCAGTAAAGCGAGCTGTAATGGAAACAAAGATTGCGAAGTTTTCTGAAGCGATGCAGGGCTCAATGACTGAAGCTAAGTTGGCGGCCAAAGCAGCAAAGGCTGCAAAAAAGAAACCAAAGATTATTGCAAAGTGTACTGATTGTAAAAAGGAATTTAATCCTCCATTTCGTCCAACAGGAGATCGTCCGGTGTATTGTCCGGATTGTTATGAATTGCGAAAGCAGGGGATCACACCAACGGCGGAAAATCATGCGCATAAAGCTGGAGATTCGCCTGACAAGTTTGATAAACCTACTCCTCGTTCTGATTCTCCGCCTACTGCAAATCGAACCCGTCCGACTCCTGCATCATCAACACCGCCCGCATCGCAAGCTAGTGGTCCAAGTACGTCCCAGCGTTATGAACAACGCCGACAGCGTCGTGATTTGCGCAAACCATCATCGCGTCCTTCACAGAATACTTATCGACCGACCGTACAGCCTGAAATCAGTATAGCTGATGCTCTAAAAAAATCTCCTCAACCAAAGAAAAAGCAGCAAGATCAGCGTAATCGAAATCAATCGAAAGTAACTGGTTCTGATCAAAAACCTCGTCCATCGCGTCATCATTACAGAAAGAATGATCAGACTTCTGATAAAAAGAGTGATTTGCCATCTTCAGGTTCTCTTAACCCTGGTGATGTTATTAAATTTTAGTTATTTCTGTGCATAAGTAGGATTTTGATAATGATTTGTTGTGCTATACTAATTTGGAATTGATCTTGGCTTTTGCCGGAATGATATTTATATTGTATGCAATCTACTACCTTTATTAGGCGTGCTGTAACTGGGCTTCTTATGCTAGTCACCGTGCTGATGCCTGTTTTTTTTCTGCCTTATACGCTTGAGGTGCTGGAGTTAAATAAGCATTTTTTGTTGTATGGAATTATTCTTTTGGCGTTAATGTTGTGGTTACTAGAGGGATCGGTTACTAGAAAATTTGTTATACATCGAACTGCATTTGATGTTCCGATATTGGTTTACCTTGGAGTTGTTGTACTTGCTGGACTTTTTTCTTTGGATCGTTTTTTAAGTTTTGTTGGGGATTATAATAATATTCAAATGAGCGTGCTTGCTCTTGTTTTTTTGGTTGCATATGCTTTTTTGGTCACGCAGATTTTTATTACTGATCGATCGAGGCTTTATCTGCTTGGAAGTGCTGCGTTTGGTGGTGTGTTAGCTGGAGTATGGTTTTTATTGGATAAATTTAAGGTTATACAGTTTTCTGATTTTAGTGTGATAATTTCTAATTCTACTTCTTTGTCTAATTCTGAATTTGGCGTGTACTTGACCATGTTGTTGCTTGGGTCGGTTGCGTTACTATCTGTTAAGAAGAAGTCATGGGTTATTGACATTATGGCGTCTGTTGTTGCCGCACTTTCTTTGTTTATAATTTTGTCGATTGGATTTAAGGTCGTTTACATTGTTTTGGCAATTGGATTGGCAATACTTCTCGCGTTCATGCTGACATATGCCGATTTTTTGCGTTTACCTTGGATCACAGCAACGTTTGCATTGGTGGTAATTGCGGTATTGTTTATATTTTTAAAAACTCCTCGATTGGTAGATTTTCAGCTCCCTGTTGAGGTTGCGTTGGGAGTTGGGTCTTCATATGATGTTGCATGGAGTACTGTTACAGATGATACTAAGAAATTTTTGTTAGGATCTGGTCCAGCAACATTTGTTCATGATTTTTCTCAATTTAAACCAGAGGCGCTTAATCAGAATAATTTTGCGTGGCGTATCAGATTTGGTAAACCATATTCGACATTTGTATCAATGATCGCTGAAACTGGGGTGTTGGGTGCGCTTGCTTTCGTGTTTTTGATTTTGATTGTGTTGGGTTATATCACAGGCTTGTGGATGAGGTCTTTAAGTGAAAAGGCGCGTGCATCTGGTAGATTTAATGCTAAATCATCTTTTGTGTATCTGATTGCTCCTGTATGGATTACATTATTTGTTTCAATGTTTTTTATTCATTTGTCTATTAATTCTTGGTTGTTATTTTTTATGTTATTGGCGATGTTGTCGTCAGCTCTTGTGCCGGCGTCAAAGCATGATCAGATTGAAATCTCACTGAAAAGTTCTCCACAATATCTTTTAGCAACTTCGTTTAGCGTTGTGCTGCTATTTGCAGGTGGAATTGTTTTTGCAATTTTTTCAGGTCGTTACTATGCAGCTGAAGTTCAATATACTAATGCACAGACAACTGCGTCTTCACCTGCGCAACAAATTACGATGTTGACGAATGCGACTAGCTTAAACAAGAAAAGTGCTCGGTACAGGGTGGCGTTAGCACAAGCATATTTGAATGAAGCGCGTGTGGTTGCAGGTCAGGCGGATGGATCTCCGGATTTGATTGCTCGGCTAGTCGCTAAAGCAGTTGATGAAGCTCGTATTGCAACAGAAACATCACCACGGAGTGTTGATACTTGGGAAACATTGGCGAATATGTATCTAAATGCTAGATCTTTTACGCTTCAGGTAATTCCATTTGTTTCAGATTCATTTGAAAAAGCTGTAGCGCTTGAGCCTTCAAATCCAACATTGCATTTGCAACTTGGGCAAGCTAAATATGCTGAAGGGAAAACGACCGAGGCTAAGGAAGCATTTGAGGAAGCAATTCGTTTGAAAGTAGATTATTTGGATGCATATATTCAGTTGGCTGCTTATTATGAACAGGAAGAAGATATTGACCGTGCAATTAGTGAGCTAGAGAAAGCTTTGCAGGTTGGTCGACAGAACGATACATTTTTATTCCAGCTTGGTCGTTTGTATTTTAATCGAGCGAGTGATGGAGACTGGGATCGCGCGTTGACAGTGTTTAATGCAGCGCTGGCAGTTAATCCAAATAATGCGAATGCTTTGTTTAGTGCGGGCGTGATATTTGATAGACGAGGAGATAGGGAGGTTGCATTGCGATATTTTGAAGAGGTTTTGAAACGTGACCCTGGAAATGAAGCTGTTTCAACGCGAGTTAAGCAGTTGAGGGGTATCCTGGGTATTCAATAATTTAGTTTGTAGTTGATAACTTGTTAGTTTGTAGTGAGTAGTTGGTAGTTTGTAGTGAATGTATCGCGAAGCGATGTTTATAGATTGTCGCCTTCGGCGACACATTTCTACTCACTACAAACTACAAACTAAATAACTGCTCACTACAAACTACAAACTAACATATGTTGACTGTAATTTGTGGTCCGATGTTTTCAGGCAAGACTGCGGAATTGATTCGTTTGGTTCGTCGTGATCGCATTGGTGGTCGTAAGGTGCAGTTGTTTAAATTTGAGCATGATGCTCGTTATGCTCAGAAAGATCAGATGGCTTCTATGGATGGTGTTCATCTAGAGGCGGTTCCTGTTGATCATAGCAAGCAGATTTTGACAAAGCTGGATAGGAGTTGTAATGATGTTGTAATTGATGAAGCGCAGTTTTTTGATGATGGAATTATCGATGTTATTCGTGCGTTGGTTGAAAGTCGTGTTTATGTAAAGGTTGCTGGATTGACTTTAGATTTTCGCGGAGAAGCATTCCCTTTTGCTTCTGGAGAGAGAACCATGGCTGACTTACTTGTTTCTGCTGATAAAGTTGTACAACTTAGTGCTGTATGTACAGGAGCGCGCCCTGATGGGCGTGTTTGTGGTAATACGGCTTCTCGGACTCAACGCTTAATTGATGGGAATGCTGCATCATATGATAGTCCTGTACACATAATTGGAGCAGCGGAATTATATGAGGCTCGTTGTTTTAAACATCATGAAGTTCCAGGGCGTCCTTCGTGTCCTGTTGTACTGGAGCAGTGTATGTTGGAATTGGCTTGATTGAGCTTTCAGCTGTTAGCTGTTAGCTTTTAGACAATGTGTCGCCAGAGGCGACGTTTTTTAATTGCGAGCTTTGCTCGCCTCATTTCCTGACAGCTGAAAGCTAACAGCTAAAAGCTCGCCACATTGACGCGCGGTGCGTCATGTACTACTCTGTGTTTCTATGACAAAAAAGCGCGTATTACTTGGATTATCTGGCGGCGTCGACAGTGCTGTTGCGGCGCATTTTTTGTTACAGGAAGGTTATGAGGTTGTTGGTGCATTTATGAAATGCTGGTCTGGTGATCATGGATTTGATCCGTGTTGGATTGAGGATCGTCGTGATGCGTTGCGAGTAGGTGCTGAATTGGGAATTGAGGTTGTGACTTTTGATTATGAGGATGCATACCGTGAGCATGTTACAGAATATATGTATGCTGAATATGCAGCAGGTCGGACACCGAATCCAGATGTGTTATGTAATTCTTTGGTAAAATTTGAATTGTTATTGAAGGATGCTGAAAAGTTGAATTGTGATTTTATTGCGACTGGTCACTATGCTCGTGTTGAGCAGCGCAGTGATCGATTTGCATTATTAAAAGGGAAAGATAATAAAAAAGATCAGTCTTATTTTTTACATAGACTCACACAGAATCAACTTTCTAAAACATTATTTCCTCTCGGAGAGAAGACAAAAGATGAAGTCAGAAAAATTGCGAGTGATTTGAGCCTTTGTGTTGCAGATAAGAGGTCTACTCGCGGAATATGTTTTGTGGGAAATGTTGCTTTAAAAACATTCTTAAAAGAGCGGTTACCAGAAAAGAAAGGTGTTATTAAAGATACGGATGGAAAGATTCTTGGCGAGCATGACGGAGTACAGTTTTTTACGATAGGACAGCGGAAAGGATTTGGCGTTGGTGGTGGCGTACCGTATTATGTAGTTGAGAAAGATGCGGTTACAAATACTGTGACTGTTGCAGCTGGTGATGATCATCCTGCTTTGTCTGCTTCTGGAGCATCTTTAGCAAGTGTGCATTGGATTAGAAAACCACACTCTTCAGAAAAACTTGTAGGGCATGTTAGGTACCTTCACGGCGGAGAAGTCATTACTTTAAATAACAATATGATTTCATTTGCATCTCCTGTAAAATCTGTCCCGCCAGGACAATTTTTGGTTATCTACAGTGGAGACGAGTGTTTGGGTGGTGGTGTTATTGACGCTGTCGATACATTGTGTTATGCATAGTGTTGTCAAAGGAGGAATCATGTACGATTCAGGAGATGAGTTTCGTTTGGGTTTGCTTGTTGGGATGATGGTTGCCTCGATCATAGCAATTACTGCATATGGCTGGTTTCATATCATTTCTATGTTAGTGAGCGGTATTACACTTGTTTTGTGTATTCCATATTTAGTTGGTCATTGCACACGTCAGTATTTGCGAGCCCATCGCACTCATCGGCGATCAATTCGATCCACGACTCCTCGTGGTCCAGCTCGTACACAACGCATTAAAGAAGCTACGCATTTGAATGTTGTAGAGAAGCAGGATCCATCTTAAAGCCCTACGGGGCTTTTTTATTGCGTAAATATCAGGATTTTATTACACTGTGTATTCGGATAACATGATTTATATTTATGACTGCACATCAATTACGAGAAACATTTATCAAATTTTTTGTAGAAAAGGGACATACACATATTCCTTCCGCTTCTTTAATTCCTGAAAATGACCCATCTGTATTGTTTACAACAGCGGGCATGCACCCTTTAGTTCCCTATTTAATGGGGGAGGCTCATCCTTCTGGTACTCGTTTGGTTGATTATCAGAAATGTGTGCGTACTGGTGATATTGATGAGGTGGGGGATAATACGCATCTTACTTTTTTTGAGATGTTGGGGAATTGGTCGCTTGGTGATTATTTTAAGGATGATTCAATCAAGTGGAGTTTTGAGTTTCTCACTTCTGATAAGTGGCTCGGGTTGGATGTGAACATGTTGGCGGTAAGTGTGTTTGCTGGAGATGATGATGCGTCTCGCGATGACGAATCTGCAAAGTTGTGGATCGAATTAGGAATTCCAGAAAAACGAATTTCTTATTTAGGAAAGGATGATAATTGGTGGCCTGCTGGCGGAAAGCATCCTGGACCACAAGGCCCTGACACTGAAATTTTTTATTGGACTGGTGGTGTTGATGTTCCTGATACTTTTGATCCATCTGATGATCGTTGGGTTGAGATTTGGAATAATGTTTTCATGGAGTTTGATAAGGTTGGTGATGAGCTGAAACCGCTTTCTCAAAAGAATGTTGATACGGGAATGGGGCTTGAAAGAACTGCTGCAGTATTACAAGGACAGGTAAGCGTATATGACACAGAGTTATTTATTCCTATTATTCAGAAAATTGAAGAGCGTGCAGATGAGGGTGCGGACGAAACTTCTGTGAGAATTATTGCTGATCATATGCGTTCGGCTACTTTCATGCTTGCGGATCGTGCTGGATTATCTCCATCTAATGTTGATCAGGGCTATATTATTAGACGTTTAATACGTCGTGCGATTCGTCATGGTCGTATGATTGGGATTGAAGATGCATTTACTGTTGATCTTGCCGAAGTTGTGATTTCTGAATATTCTGAAGCTTATCCGGAACTCTCTGAAAATAAAGAACATGTTATTTCTTGCCTTCAAACAGAAGAAGATAAATTTTCTAAAACAATCAAGCGTGGTTTAAAGGAGTTTGAAAAGATGATTGCCAAGCATGAGTTATCTGGTGAACATGCGTTTCATTTGTTTTCAACATATGGATTTCCCTTGGAATTAACGATTGAGCTTGCTCGTGAAAAAGGACAAATGGTTGATCACAAAGTATTTGATGAAGAGTTTAAGAAACATCAAGAATTATCTCGCGCAGGAGCAGGGCAAAAGTTTGCAGGAGGATTAGCTGATAGTGATCCAAAAACAATCATGGGGCACACTGCGACGCATTTGTTGCATGCTGCATTGCGAGAGGTTTTAGGTGATCATGTTGAGCAAAAAGGATCTAACATTACGGCAAAGAGATTACGATTTGATTTTTCTCATCCTGATAAATTAACTGATGATGAGAAAGCTCGTGTAGAGGCCATTGTGAACGAGAATATTGAAAAAAATATTCCTGTTCAATTTGAAATGCTTTCTGTTGAAGAAGCAAAAGAACGTGGCGCTATCGGATTGTTTGATGATGCATATGCGCAAATTGGAGATAAAATTAAAGTGTACTTTGTTGGAGATGCATCTAAAGAGATTTGCGGAGGTCCGCATGTTGTGTCGACTGGTGAAATTAAGAGTTTTAAAATCATTAAGGAAGAATCAAGTTCACAAGGTATCCGACGCATCAAGGCAGTTGTCGGAAATTAACATTCGTGATATACTTTTGTTCAATTATGGCAAAAAAAGACGACGCTATTACACTTCGAGGAACCGTGGAGGAAGTTCTACCAGGTGCTAAATTTAAGATAAAGTTGGAATCAGGTCAGACCGTGATGGGTCATTTGGCTGGAAAGTTACGCAGATTTCGTATTCGTATTGTGATAGGTGATGATGTTCAGGTTGAGTTTTCACCGTATGACTTGACGAAGGGGAGAGTGATTTACCGTTTTTAGGCTAAATTATCTGGTTAAATTGTTAAATGGTTAAATTGTTAGGCAGTTTCTAGGCACTAACAATTTAACCATTTATCTGAATTCATCCACATCGTCGTATTGACAGAAAACTGCCTATCTACTATACTTGTGCCAACAATTAAGAAGTAATTTGTCAGCCAGGCTGCCCGAACATGGGCTTAAATATGCTCCGCTGGCGATCATTTTTTTGAAAAGGGATATGAAAGTTTCTGCGTCAGTAAAAAAACGCTGCAAAGATTGCAAAGTCGTTAGACGTGGAAAACGCGTTCATGTTTTGTGTAAGACAAAAAAGCATAAACAACGACAAGGATAAACTATTAGTGAGTAGGTTGTAGTGAGTAGTGAGCAGTATCGCCGTAGGCGATGACTACAAACTACAAACTACCCACTACAAACTAAACAAATATGGCAACTCGTATTTCAGGCGTCATCCTAGATGACAATAAACGCGTTCAGATTGGTCTCACCAAGATTTTTGGTGTTGGAGCTACTCGTGCGTTGAACATTTTGAAAGAATCTGGTGTAGATCGAAATACGAAAATTAAGGATTTGTCTGAAGATGAAGTTGCAGGAATTCGTAAAATTATTGAGAAAGATATCGTAGTAGAAGGTGATTTGCGGCGTGAGGTTGTTTCAAATATTCAACGATTGAAGCAAATCAAGTCGTATCGCGGATCTCGTCATTCAAGAAATTTACCAGTTCACGGACAACGAACAAAAACTAACAGTCGAACTGTTCGTGGAAATAAGCGAAACACCATGGGAAGTGGACGTGTTTCTGTAAGCAAAACATAGGTTATGTCAGATGAACAAACATCACTTGATCCCGTCGCAGAGGCAGCAGCCGCAATTTTGGCCGCTCCAAAGCAGACAGGTGCAAAGAATAAAAATGCGAAGCGTAAGAAAAAGCGCGCAGATCGCAATGTCCCAACTGCCATTATTTATGTACAAGTGAGTTACAATAATACTTTGATGACAGCAACTGATTTACAAGGTGATACACTTGCGTGGTCATCTGCTGGAGGTTGTGGATTCCGTGGTCCTAAAAAGGCTACTCCATACGCAGCAAATGTTACAACTCGTGTGTTAGTTGAGAAATGTAAGAAATTTAATGTTAAGGAAGCGCATGTATTTGTGAAAGGTGTTGGGTCTGGTCGTGAATCAGCAATCCGATCAATTCATTCTGGAGGAATCAATGTTTTATCAATTAAGGATGTTACGCCTATTCCACATAACGGATGCAGACGTCGTAAACCGAGACGCATCTAGCGTCAGTGGGTGGTTCGTAGTTGGTAGTGAGTAGAAACTCGACTACAAACTACTCACTACAAACTACAAACTAAACAAATATGCCTTCAAAAGTAGCAATGAAATGTAAAGTATGTCGCCAGTTCGGAGAATCAGTCTGCGGTCGTCCTCGCTGTGCGGTAAAACGACGCCAAACTCCTCCTGGACAACATGGTCCTCTTAAGGCTGCAAAACGTCGTCGTCAAACTGATTATGGAAAGCAATTAATGGAGAAGCAAAAAGCGCGTGCTTTATATAATATTCTTGAAAAACAGTTTCGTAAGTATGTTGCGACTGCAACAACCCATAAAGGAAATACCAGTATCAATTTGAGAAAGTTACTTGAGGGTCGTTTAGATAATGCTGTGTATCGATTAGGGCTTGCTCCGACACGTCGTGCAGCTCGTCAGATGGTTGGACATGGAAACATATTGGTTGATGGAAAAATGTTGAATATTCCTTCTTATCAAGTATCAGTTGGACAGATTATTAGCGTAAAAGAGAAAATCAGCAAAGGGAAACTTGGTGATACTATTGCAGGAAGATTGGAAAACATGACACTTCCATCATGGCTTACGCTTGATGTTGCTGCTATGAGCGGAAAAGTTGTTAGTGAAGTTACTGAAGCTGATTTTGATAAATCATTCAACGCAGGACAAATTATTGAGTTCTACTCACGATAACAATGCATTCATCTTGATAATAGTGCCAGCCCTTTTGCCCAACGTTTGGCTAAAATCATTTCGAAGCTCGTCGCGATAGCTGATAGTATCCCTCCTCACTTCTCAATGATTTTATCTCAAACCTTGTGCAAAATGCCAAGGCACTACCATCAACATAAATACAAAACAAAAATTATATTATTTGATCCAAATCTATGGAACAATTACTGCATCCATCAACAGTAAAGATCGAAGCGGGTGAGTCAAAGGCTCATGCGCGCGCTATTGTTGAGCCATGTTATTTTGGCTACGGACAGACATTAGGAAATGCGTTGCGACGCGTATTATTGTCATCACTGCCCGGAGCTGCTGTAACAGCAGTGAAAATTAAAGGTGTTTCACATGAGTTTTCTTCAATGGAAGGTGTGAAAGAAGATGTAGTAGAAATTTTGTTGAACTTAAAGCAGTTGAATTTGAAATTGCATACTCCAGAAGCTCGATTGAAAGTTGATGTTAAAGGCAAGAAACAAGTTACTGCTGGAGATATCGCTGCTAATGCAGATGCTGAAGTTGCTAATCCAGAATTGGTTATTGCAACTTTGACTGATGATAAGTTGGAATTCTCAATGGATATTCTAGTTGAGCAAGGACGTGGATACATTCCTGTTGAGGAGCGTGAGACAAAAGATTTGGAATTAGGAACAATTGCTGTTGATTCAATTTATAATCCTGTTGTGAATATTGGATATAAAACAGAAGATGTTCGTGTTGGTGATGTGACAGATTATGAACGATTGATTTTGGATATTGAAACAGATGGAACGATCGAGCCAGAAGAAGCATTAAAACAAGCATCGCAGATTTTGGTAGATCACTTTAGTATCGTGAAAGACGGGCTCGGTGGATCAGCCGAACCCGAGGCAACTGAATCATCTGAAGAATAGAATACTTAATACTTTATTCTTCATACTTGATACTTAATGTATGCGTCATCGAATTAAAAAAACAACATTTGGAAGAAAGAAAGCCCCTCGCGAGGCTATGCTTCGAAACCTTGCACAGAGTGTTGTTTTGTACGAAAAAGTCACTACGACGCAAGCAAAAGCAAAAGCTATTCGTCCTATTGTTGAAAAACTTATTACTCGAGGATCAGAGCCTACATTGGCGAACCGCCGACAACTCATGAAATACTTGTACGACGAAAAAGCAGTAAACAAGATTTTAGAAGTATTAGGTCCAAAATATAAAGAACGTCCGGGTGGATACACCAGAATTACAAAGTTATCTAATAGATTGGGCGACAATGCCCCGATGGCAGTTATCGAGTTTGTCTAGTATTAGTTTGTAGTTGGTAGTGAGTAGTGAGTAGAAATGTGTCGCCAAAGGCGACGTATTAATACATCGGCTTCGCCGATACCTTACTACTCACTACTCACTACCAACTACAAACTTAAAAATTATGCCTTTTGTACAACCACAAGTTAAAAGAGAAACGCATGTGATTGATGCAACCGGACAAGTTCCGGGTCGTTTGGCTACGCAAATTTCAAAATTGTTGCAGGGAAAACATAAGGTTAATTATGAACCACAGTGGGATCTTGGTGATTCAATTGTTGTGAAGAATGTTTCACAAATGAAAATTTCTGAAAAGAAGGGATTGCAGAAAATTTACTATCACTATTCTGGATATCCAGGTGGAATGAAGGAACGAAAGTTGAAGAATGTATTTGCAGAACGTCCAGAGCGCGTATTGTACTTGGCAGTATATCGCATGCTTCCGAAAAATAAGTTGCGTGATCGTATGATTAAGCGTCTCGTTATTAATCGATAATTATGGCTGAAGAAGAAAAAGTAGAAGAAAAACGAGCATACACACATGCAGTTGGACGTCGAAAGGCGGCTAGCGCTCGTATTCGATTGTTTGCAAATGGAAAGGGTGAGGTTGTTGTAAATGAAAAACCGCTTGCAACACATCTTCCTGTAGATACTATGCAGACAACAGCCTTGAAACCTTTGAATATTGTTGGGCAAGCAAAATCATTTGATGTGAGTGTGAAGGTTTTGGGTGGGGGATTGGCTGGGCATGCAGATGCAATTTCTTTGGGAATTGCTCGTGCATTAGTAGCACACAATCCTGAATATCGACCTGCATTAAAAGCTGCTGGATTATTGATGAGAGATGCTCGAGAAAAAGAACGAAAAAAACCTGGATTGAAAAAAGCTCGAAAGGCAGCACAGTGGTCGAAGCGATAAAGTCATTAAAAGGCAGAACCTCCTCTCGGAGGTTTTTTGGTTGAATGAATCTATAAATGAGCATATACTTACGATGTATGAGAAAGTCTGTAGCGCATAATACAATTTGGTTGACTGGAAGTTTGGTAGCACAAAAAGTGCTGTCTTTTGTATACTTTGCGATTATTGCGCGGCAGCTTGGTGTTGAGGAGACTGGATTGTATGTTTTTGCTTTGGCGTTTACTGCGCTGTTTGGGATTTTTGCGGATTTTGGTTTGACGCCAGTTGTTATTCGAGAGGTTGCGAAGGAGCGAGATCATTCTCAATTTTCTCCTTCGGTTAAAACGAGGTTGATTGTTAGTTTGCGGTTGAAAGCTTTGTTTATTGTTATCTCGGCTGTCGCTGCTGTTGGGTTTGCGAAGTTGTTAGGATATGAGGAACGTACGATCATGATTGTATTGGCTACTTCTGGTGTGATGATGCTTGATGCGATTCATGTATTTGCTTATGGGATTTTGCGTGGAGTTCAGAATTTACGCTATGAGGCGATTGGAATGTTTGGCGGGCAACTCTTAGTTGTGTTGCTTGGTGGTTATGTTTTGTTCAATACTCAATCTATCTTTTTACTTGTTGGTGCGCTCGCAGTGGGAAGTTTATTTAATGTGATTAATGGTGTGTATCATGTGTGGCGTGCGGGAATCAAAATTCCATTTTCATACAAAATTTCTTTTGGTGATATTAAGGGATTGCTTCTCATGGCTTGGCCGTTTGCTGCAGCCGGAATTCTTGCTCGCGGATATGCACAAATTGATGTGATACTCCTTTCTAAGATGACAGGATTAACTGCAGTAGGATTATATGCCGTTCCTTCAAAAATCGTTTTTGCATTTCAGTTTATTCCGATCGCGTTGGCTGCAGCACTCTATCCTGCGATGAGTCGTGCGTTTGTTGCGAGTCGAGAAAAGTTATCTCGCATCGTTCAGATTTCTATGTCATATCTCATGTTTCTTGCGATTCCGTTGATTGTAATTTTGTTAACGATGAGTCCTGTTATCATCAAATACGTATTTGGGGATGCATACCTTTCAAGTGTTATCTTGCTTCAAATTCTCTCAATTTCAATGCTGTTTGGATTCATTGACTTTCCGATCGGATCATTGTTAAATGCGGTACATAAGCAACACTTACAGACGATGTCGATGTTTATTACATTAGTCACCAATCTTGGCCTGAATCTCCTCTTAATCCCTCGATATGGCGCTCTAGGAGCCACCATAGCGGCCGTAGTGGGTCAAACTGTGTTATTTAGCACTGGGCTGTATTTCGCTCGAAATGTGATTCATTGGGATGTTTCTGTATTATTGTCGCGTGCTGTTCGGATGTTAGCGAGTGGGGGAGCTGTTGCAGCACTTGCATTGGCATTACTTCCTCGATTAACTTCGTTTCTTGAGTACTTATCTCAATCCGGTCAGACCCTTTATTTGTTTGCTGTTTTGTTGGGATCTCTCGCAGGATTAGGAATTGTTTATATTATTCTCATTTTTGTACTTCGAGCTATTACGATTGCAGAAGTAAAAACTTTTATCTCAACTTATATCAAAAGAAATGTCTAGAATTCTCCTCTTAACATTAGAGTATCCACCATTCAAAGGAGGTGTTGCAGAATACTTGAAAGGGTTTCGAGATGAATGTGATCGAAACGGTCATGAATTTTTTGTGATGGGTCCAACTGGTGATGTGCACATGAAGGAGTCATTTTCGTCTCGGTTTTTTTGGCCGCGATGGTTATTTCCCTCATTTGCGCTAGCGCAGCGCGTGCGAGATATCAAACCTGATTATGTGATGATTAGTCATGTTCTTTCGGTGGGATTGATGGCGATGATTATCAAGCGATTAACTGGTGTGTCATATATTTCTGTTGTACATGGTTTGGATATTTTAAAACCAAAAGGATTGAAACAGTGGCTTATTAAAAAAGTTTTGCAGAATTCATCGCTTATTATTTGTAATAGTAAGAATACGAAACGCATCGCGGATTCTTATCAAACTAAAACTGAAACTCGTGTCGTATATCCTGGAATTATTCCTTTTGATCCTGTTCCAGCTGCTAGAGAAGGATATCGAATTTTGAGTGTAGGGCGATTAGTTGAGCGTAAAGGTTTTGATACTTTGATTAAATCAATGCCGCGTGTGCTAAAAAAATGTCCAGATGCGCACCTTACCGTAGCAGGGGATGGACCTCAACGAGAAGAACTTGAATCGCTTGTATCATCTTTGAATTTACAGGAAACAGTAACATTTGAAGGTTCTGTTGAGCGAGATAGATTGAATGCATTGTATGCGCGAAGTGATTTGTTTTGTTTATTGCCGCGAGAGATTGAGGGGGATGTGGAGGGATTTGGGATTGTGTTTTTAGAAGCTGCATTACATAGTTTGCCTACTGTTGCCGGAGGTTCTGGCGGAGTGAGCGAGGCAGTTCAACATGATGCTTCTGGGTTTGTATGTGATCCAACTCATCTCGAATCTATTTCAGATTGTATTGTCAGATTACTTTCAAATGAATCGATGAGTGTGCAAATGGGAATTGATGCGCGAGAACGTGCTATTGAAAAGTTTCCTTGGAATGTCACTGTACAGCCTTTATTGAATTGGCTACAACCAGAAAAGATTTCTGTAATCATTCCTGTGTATAATCATGCTGAGGAATTGCAGTCATGTTTGAAAAGTATTTTTAATCAAAATTATTCGAATCTTGAAGTGATTGTTGTTGATGATGGAAGTGAGATTCCTGTCGCTATCAAGGATTCAAACGTAAAACTTATACGACAAGAAAATAGAGGAGCGCCAGCAGCGCGCAACACTGGATTCCGACATTCAAATGGTGAGTACGTTATTTTCTGTGATGCTGATGTTGTGATGAAACAAGGTATGCTTCATCGCATGATGAATGCCCTCACTGTGAATCCTCAAGCTTCATACACTTATTCTTCATTTTATTTTGGATTTAAGAAGTTTGTAGCTCCAGCATTTGATTCGAATAAACTTAAGAAAGAAAATTATATTCATACAACATCCTTGATTAGACGAAATGATTTTCCAGGATTTGATGAATCTCTTAATCGTTTTCAGGATTGGGATTTGTGGCTCACTATGTTGGAGGAAGGAAGGAAGGGGATTGGGATTTCCGATGTATTATTTTCTGTAAAACCTCACAAGCTTGGCATGAGTCATTGGCTGCCACGCTTTGCATACAATTTTACAGCACTTCCGAAAGTAAAGTCCTACAACGAAGCAAAACATATCATCGATACAAAACACTCTCTTCATGAAGCGTAAAATCCTCACTGCAATTTCACTTATCGTATTATTGGAGGCTACATCACTCCTTGCTTTTTTTCACGCTCAAAGTCAATTATATAGTTTAGGATTATTCGCAGTTATTGCTGCTGTACTCACATACAAAAAACTTGAGTATGGTCTTTTTTTGATATTTGGTGAATTAATTGTGAGTTCATTTGGAAGAATGTTGTCGTATGAATCTTTGTCATTACGCATGCTTTTGTTTTTTGTTGTTCTGTTTGTGTGGTCTATCAAACATGTTCCTACAAGCACGAATGGACGAAAAGAATTATCTCGTACTTTCAATAAATCTGGAATAAGCTCACCACTTTTTGTTTTGATGATAATTCTCGCAATTGCATTTCAACACGGGGCATTTGCGGATCGTAGTTTCATGTCGATCTTTAATGATGCGAATGGATATTTATTTTTGCTACTGTTTATTCCTGTGGCAACTATGAAATTAGCGCGGAATGCTTTGTCTCAACTTATTACATTTACTTCTGTAGTTCTTTCATGGCTTGTCGTAAAAAGTCTGATCATTTTCACATACTTCACACACGTTTCTCAACCATTCTTTGATTCTTGGTTTTATATTTGGCTAAGAGATATGCGCGTTGCTGAAATCACTCCGTATGGAGATGGTTTGGTGAGAGTATTTCTTCAATCTCACATTTTTGTTGCTCTAGCATTTATTATTTTGATTTCACTACCAAGTAAATATCGACCAAAGCATTTCACTAAGCTGTTATTAGGAGTAAGTGCTGTTGTTCTTTTAAGTTTGTCTAGAAGTATGTGGTTGGGAGTTGGAGTTGGATGTCTAGTTCTTGTGATGTGGTTGTTGATTAAAAAGAGATTTGGTTTGGTGAAGCGTGTTGGTGTGATTGGAATTTCTTCTGTGCTTCTTGGATTTGTTGTATTACATGCTTTATATATTTTGCCGTTTGGTGAATATCAGGATCGTGCGCCGCTTCATACATTGTTTACACAACGAATTCAGGCAATTGATTCAGAGGTTGCAGCTGCAAGTCGATGGGAACAACTTCCGATATTGTGGAGTGCTGTCAAAGAAAAACCTGTTATGGGTCATGGATTTGCGAAATCATTAGAAATAAAAAATCCTCACGATGCAGCAATTAGTGAGGACAGAATCGCATTTGAATGGGGATGGTTGGATTTGTGGATCAAAGCGGGATTATTAGGAGTTTTAGCCTATGTCTGGCTTATCTATAACATCATTAGAAAAATTTATCAATTACAGTTACCAAAAAGGAACTGCCAAATTAAACGAGGATTAATCTGCACTGTTTTCGCTTTAATTATCATCAACATTTTCACCCCATATACAAACCATCCTCTCGGAATTGGCGCTTTAGTGATGATTTTTCTGAGTTCTATATTGTTGCGTGATAGCTTACAGGATGCCAGCTCTAAATTTGGTTAAATACCGGTTTTTCAATGTATCTGTCCTTCCTGGAGCATTGACAAAACCGGTTTTATGTGTTATTCTACTCTTAATTCTTGGGTGTATGCCTGAGTCGTTGCCGAAAGGTAATCAGGGTGTTAACTTGCGCATCTTCATTGCAAGTGATCTTTAGAAAAGGAGTAGATGTATGTCTACTGATAAATACGCATATGTGTCTTGTGAAGCTGTTGATTGCCCGGGCTGTTGTATCCATTGTCATTCGACTCAGTGCGTTGATCCTTATGGTGGTCAGGAAGTCTCGGATGTCGATTCCGTTCCAGTCGTCATCGCGGCTGGTCGCGAAGATCGACCGTTGCGCATTAAGCGTCCCGGTGGTCCGATCGGCAAACGTGATGAACCGCAGCGCTGGCACAAGATTGACCAGTGGTGGAAAGAGTTCGAGAGATTCTTCATCACGAAAGGTCCTAGTGAGATGGCTCTCATGATGGCCAATCACGGAGATCGAGATTTTCTCACATGCAAGAAGCTTCAGTTCTTCATCACACCCAAGCGCAACAGAGAGGATGCTTGCGGAATGCTGTGCCAGATCACGGGCTTGGTTCACAGCTTCCCCTCCCACGAAGGCTGGGAGATTCGAGGATTTGCTCTGGTCAACGGCACAGGTGATCCCGATGCAGCGCGTGAGTTCACTGGTTTCTACAACCACAAAACTCGCCTCGGTTCGTTGACGTTCAAGTAATCGACGGTACGCCGTCACAAAGGCCCTCGCATGGGATATGCGAGGGTCTACTTTTTTAAATGCTTTGAATTATTCTGTGGCAGGAAATACTTTTAATGTCTTGAGTTCAGTGACGTGCTCTTCAGTAAACACCTCTTGCTCAACTAAAAATTTTGTATGCAAATTTACTTTTTTATCTTCGGTTCGTAATTTTTCTACAAAAACAGCTTGAGATTTTCCGACAACACGATCGATGTAATCCCTGTCAGGCATTCTGTCGATTTGCTTTTGCATGACATCTAGTCGTGTGTGTATATTATCCAGTGCAGGAATAACATTATCAGCGAGAACCTCGCCAATCATCACTGGCACGGTATCTTCAATACCTTTTTTGATCATCACTGGTACTGTATTTTCAATTGCAGTTTCGACGACTTCTTTCACAACCCCCTTGATTTGTTGTAGATCATTTTTTTCTAGCATACTTATTAAGTATACGTTACGAAATATGACGCGTCAAATATCAGGCTTATTTAGGAAGTCCGTAGCCGTTGAGGTATTGTTCTCCTGTTATCCATTTTTTTCCTTCTGGTTGAACTTCATCTAGTACGAGTGCGTCACCGCCACATTGTACTGCGAGTGATCCCTCGTGTTCAAAATATTCTCCAGGTTTTCCATCGCGTCCGATATTTCGGGCGTGTTTTATTTTTAATCTTTTTCCGTCGATCATGCAGTATGTTCCTGGTTCTGGGTTTAATGCTCGAATACGGCGCCCTAAACTTACAGCGTCTTTTTCCCAAAATAAAGATCCGTCATTTGATGTGATCATTTTGGTGAATGTTGCTTTGTTGTGATTTTGTTCTACTGGTTTGAGTGTTCCGTTGATGTATAACGAAAGTGCTTCTGGAACGATGTTTGCAGATAGGCGAGAAAGTGTGTCTGACAATTCTTGATATGTTTCATTGCCACTCAATTTATATTCCATTTGCGTGAGGAGGGGGCCGTGATCCATTTGTTCATCAATTAACATTACGCTTGTTCCGGTTTTGTGATTGCCTTTTAAAATCGCATATTGAATTGGTGCAGGACCTCGATATTCTGGGAGTAGGGAAGGGTGCACATTTGCTGTCCCGAATTTAGGCATGTTGAGCAAATCATCTGGAATTAATTTTCCGTATGCTACGACAAGTGCGACATCTGCGTTCATTTTTTTGACTTGCTCATCAATTGATCCGTCCTTGAGTGATTCTGGTTGCAGTGGCAAAATTGATTTTGTTTTTGACCATTCTTTTACAGGCGATTCTTTTAATTCTTTTTTTCGTCCTGCTGGTTTGTCTGGTTGAGTTATGACTCCTACAATATAAAATCGCTGATCATTTGCGATCGATTCAAAAATCGGGACAGCGAAATCTGATGTCCCGATGAGAAGAATGTTTTGTGTTTCGTTTGAGGTTTTCACAAGTTTGAATAAGAGGGATCCCTCGACTAAAACGCTCGGGATGACGAGTTGATTGGGCTTGATTCTGATTTAGAGAAGTGATTGTTTTTCATCATTATTTTTTTCTAAGTAATCTGCTTTATCTACGAATAGAATGCCATCTAAATGGTCAATTTCATGTTGTGTGACACGCGAGAGCCACCCTTTTGCTTTTATCTTCAGCTTCTTTCCGTTTTCATCTAATGCCTTTATATGGACAGCTTTTGGACGAGTCACTGGACCAAACACATTTGGAACTGACAGACATCCTTCTTGCATACTAATCATTGTTTTGGAACTCCATGCAATTTCGGGATTGATAAGAACGCGCGGATTTTTCCCTACATCAGAAATAAAACAAATTCTTTTTGCCACGCCAACCTGTGGTGCTGCGATTCCAATTCCGTCATCATCAAGCATTGTTTTATATAATTCTGATAGAAACTTTTTCATTTCGTCTGTTTGTAATTCCTCAACAGAAACATCCTCCGAAACCTTTCGAAGTTGTGGATTTGGATCTGTTAGAACTGTGAGTCCCTTTTTTGCTGGGGCGATAGTCATAAATCGCAATTACGATAACAGAGAATTTGGATCTATGTCAACCTTCATGCCTTGTTTCAAAAGAGGTGTAATTTCTTGCGCTTGCTTCCACCATTTCTCGGAATCAAGTTTGCATAACAGCGCATATCTTTTATTTTTTCCACGAGTTTCAGGAAGCAGAGGATACGCTACTACATCAATCTCTTTCATGTTTTGTTTGATTGTTTCAGCGAGGTTTTGCAGTGTTGATATTGCTTTTTGAGACTCCATTGCTATTTTCATTAACTTTGAATATGGAGGATATCGCAATTGTTTTCGCACAGAATTTTCCGTTTTGATAAATGGCTGGAGCTTGCCAGAAATGAGTGTTTCAAATACTACATGATTTGGTGCTTGTGTTTGTACTACGAAATCTGCCTCACTTTTTTGCGCCATTGTTAGTAATTTTACAAAGAGTGCCAATCCTCGTTCTGCAGCATCATATTCAGGAATATTTAGAATGTGATCCGCATCCACTACCCCGAATAGTTTGATATTTTTAGATTGTACATTTGAAATAGCGGCTGTGGTTCCGACAATGATGATAGGTTTTTCTGTTGGTAATTGCTCATGTTCATCATCTGCTGTCCATTCAATAATATTTGCTTTATGCGCAAATTCTTTTCCTGCCCAATGAGCGATTTGCTGCACACCAGTTCCTTGATACCGCAATGTAATGCCTCCACATTTGTGACATTTTGTGGGAATTTCAGCTGCACTTTTGCAATGTCGACAGAGCGCTTTATTGTCTGAAAGAGTGTAGGGCAAAAAACAAGATACGCATGAAAAGATGAATCCACAATCTCTACAACGTAATAATTGCGCAAAACCTTTTTTATTTATGAAGAGAAATACATTTTGTTTATCTTCAACTTTTTTACGTATTTGCGCTTCGAGCGTGGAGCTCACAACATCGTAATTTCCAGATCCTCGTTCTTTTGCAATGTCTGCGATCGTGATGTTTGTTGGTTTTCTTTTTCCGATTTGCGAGAGATTTTTTTTTGTTGTGTTGTGCACAGTAGTGAAAGTTGGCGTGCGACTAAAATATGTAACATCCACACCTAAACGTTCCGCAATATCATGCACTCGATATCGAGGAGCCTGATCCCAGCTTTTATGATCTTGTTCTTCTTCATCTATTATTAGTATTTTTTCTAGGTTGTATAATGGCAAGAAAACAGCGGATCTCATCCCCATGATAACCGGAGTGCCGTTTCGGATTTTTTGCCATGCCTCGCGCTTACTTTTCACTGACATCGTACTTTCCCATGAGACAGCATCAAAATCATAATTCCTCACTTCTAATAATCTTGATAGTGTTGGTGCTAGGATCAGAATCTGTTTTTTGTTGTTCTTAATTCCGGATTTTATTTTTTCCTCTAAAGATTGTTCGTCCATGTAACGTATTACTTTTTTTGTGGATGAACCTCTTTTCTCTATAATCGGTTTTAATTCTAAGTTTGTGAGAGCTCTTTTTTGTAATGATGGAAGCATCATGGTGATAATGACACTTGGTGCTACGCCGTATACGCGTGCTGTTTCGATCGCCAAATTAATCGATCTCTCTGACAGAAATGGGGTTTCATTCAATAGTCTTGCGACTGGTTTTAGCGATCCCTTGTGTTGTGATTTATTTGTTGTTCCAGACACACAACCCAATAGTGTACTTGATCGGAATGGAATTTCTACAAGTTGTCCTATTTTAATATCCATCCCATCCGGAATTGTGTAATCAAAATATGCCATTTTCATGGGCATGCGTTTTAGTGGAATGACGTGAGCGATCATATAACAACACCCCTAATGAAATTTAAATAAAGTAGTGATGTGTCCAACTCCATGAGGTGCTTCGTATGACAGAACTTTTGTTTTTGTTTTCACTCGATTGAGCATTCCAAACAGCATTAATAATGGGCCATATGAACACGTAGCAGCACTATCTACGAATTTCTGCTTCATGTTCATCAAATCTTCTAGGTTTGCATCTTCAATAATCTCCTGAATTTTTTTATCAAATTTTTCTGCACTCTTGTTGAATCCTGCTGGGGATGAAGTTGTGAGTGCGTGTGACAAATCTGCAGAAGCTAAAACCCCCATTCGTTTGTTTGATTGCATTGCAATTCCTTTCAAAATATATCCGCAATCTATGTGAGCCCGTGCGTTGAGCTGGGATGACCTTATGATAATAATTTTCGTATGCTTCATTGAATCTTTGAACTGAAGCAAGGGGATCGCAGCGGCATAATCACATTCTCCTGATCCATCTATCATAAACGGAACTTCTTCTTTTTTTCCTGCTTCACGAATATTTGAAACTACATGTGTATCAACTTTGAATGTACCTTCTGTAATTAAATCTCCAAAACTTTTTAAATCAATATGTAATTCTGGATGGCCGGAAATTGTAAATGAATGTGCGCGCTGTGGGCCGTGTGGTGAGAGAATAAATAATGTATCTAGTTGAGCGATGTATAATTCTTTTTTTACTTTTTTGAGTGATTTCAATGTATCATCAAAATCACCGACAGCTTTTTTGCCGATGACTTTATGGAGTAGGGGAGAATGTGGTACGACAGCAGCGAAGTGTAGGGACATATACAATGTGTCATCTCGGCGTAGGCCGGGATCCATGCCATTTAGTAAGATGGATTCCGGCCTACGCCGGAATGACGATGTTATTTATGATGCACTTTGTAGGGCGTCTGCTTCAGGGTGTAGCTCAAATAGTGTGTCACCAACCCATGCAACATCCTCAAATGAAAATCCTAGTTGTGCGAATGTTTGTTCGTCGGGAATATATCTTCGTTCTCCATTTGAGATTAAATATACTTTTGAATTTCCGATATTTGCGACTAGCGAGCCATCTTTGAATGTTACTGGATCTCCATCAAAATAATCTGCGAGTGCGTCGTCATCAATGACTACCGGAGGTTCATTATTAAAATTTGTTGCAAGTAATCCATTATTGAGTATTTCATGCTTTACGCCATTTTTAACATAGTATGTGAGTGTTGAATCTCGAGCTTGTAATAATGCGCCTGTTGGATATGCAGAAGCAGATGTGATCATTGTTCCGAGGTTGTAATGAGCGATTTCAGAAGGTACGACATCAATAATTTCCAGCGGATTAAATCCAAGTGAGCGCATGGCTTCTGCAGATGCAAATTGTAATAACTCTTCATCTACCAATAAATATGTTCTTATTCCTTGCCTTAAGAGTGAGTAGTTTTCATAACTCATCGGAATCCCTTCATCAATCATGTTTATGTCTGCCTTGTCAATTGTCACAATGTCATTCTCGTCAAAGTATGAAACAAGTACTGACATTGAGGTTACGCGGCGGCGTTTTCCACGTTCTAAATACCAAACATTCGGATCTTGATCTGCCTTTACTAACAACCCGTCTGGATAATCACGCTCAAACCATCGTCGCCAAATCGTTCTAAAATTTCTGTTTCCTTCTAAATGCGGAGTGTATGTGTAGAGAAATGCGGTTGCGTCATTTACAGGAACTACGACTTTATCATCGATTTTATATTCTTTTAGTGCTCGTTTGATCCATGGATGTGAGCGCTTGTTTTCGATGTAGAATCTGAAGAGCGCTGCGGTGGAATCTACTTGTGTTGCAAATCCCATGTGTTTTTTTACGCCAGGATCATTCACATCACATGAATCACATACGGCAAATCCCGTTGCCCAATTCAGTTGTGAGAGAGAAGGGGATGGATCTGTAATGAGTGACATTTCTTTTTGCAGCATGACAATTAGAACACGAGGGTTTATATTGTTCCGCTGTGCTGCGCCATAGATAATTTCTGCTGCAGATTTTTGCTCGCCATCTATATCAAAAAACCGAAGAGATTTTAGTGCACCATTATGCGCATCCAAAAGATTCTGAATATCATCGACATCCATTGTTCCTACACTCACCAAATCTTTATCAGTTATCACAAAACTTGGATTGAATTCTTCTTCCGCAAATGTTGCCATCGGTACCAACATAACTAAAATAAGGAAGATTGTCATTCCGAGCGAAGTCGAGGGATCTCTTATCATACAGCCATATTATACGTTTTTTGCAAAGGGTTGACAATGAGCGGGATTTGTGTTATTCTATTATCATCCACGTTGAAGACCGCGTTATTCTAGTGTAGGTAGCGTATGGCGTCAGCAATGTGTTCTTGCAAACTTACTCAACTTTCACGTCGCAATGTCCATAGATGAGTACTGGATATACTCATAACCTAGATTTACCGGATGTATCCTGGCCAGGAGCGATGAAGTCGAACTTGTACTGACTTAGAGAGTATTTGACCGACTAAAATCAATCACGTCGGAACGAGTCTGGAAACCTGAACACGACGTAACGGTAGTTGTTGCTACTAACAGTAGCTTGGCTACGCGTACAAAATGCATAGGGGGTGGGGTGTTGCCTTTCATTGCGACTGCCCGACCCCCGAACCTAATCAGACAACTTGAGCGGCAACATGATGTACCGCCAAGACCCCGAAATTCGCTTGCGAATTTCGTGTGGGGACGCAATGCGTCCCCCCTTTTTTTATCCAAATAAAAAATGATCGAAGTCGGACTTCGATCATTTTCTTTTTAAGCTGGAGTTTTGATGGATTTCTTTACGGTTGCCGCAACGCCGAGTTTGATTTTGTCACTTTCTGCGTCGAGTTTGACTGTGTCTCCTGGAGTTACATTTCCTTTTACGATTTCCATCGCGAGGGGATCTAGGATTTCTGTTTGGATTAATCGCTTGAGTGGGCGTGCGCCGAATGTTACATCATAACCACGCTCCGCCAAGACATCTTTGACCAAGTCAGTGCACGTAAGTTTGATTTTCTTTTTGTTTAATCGCTCAATAACGCGATCTAATTGCAACTCAACAATTTCTTTGATGTTTTCTTTTGAGAGGGGATGGAAGATTATGACCTCATCCAAACGATTCAAGAACTCTGGTTTGAATTCTTCTTTTAATCCTTCACGTACGCGATCTTCCATTCGTTTTTCTAAATCATCTTCTTCTTCAGAGCCAAATCCGAGTGTGCCGCGTTCTGATAATCGTAAGATATCTTCAGATCCTACATTTGATGTCATAATGATGATTGTGTTTTTGAAGTTTACAATGCGTCCTTTTGAATCTGTAAGTCGACCATCTTCAAGAATCTGCAACAACATATTAAATACATCTGGATGCGCTTTTTCGATCTCATCAAACAGCACAACTGAATATGGCTTGCGTCGGATGATTTCTGTGATTTGCCCACCTTCTTCATGGCCAACATATCCAGGGGGGGAGCCGGTCATTTTCGCGACCGAATGTTTTTCCATGTATTCAGACATGTCGATACGTACCAATGCTTCATCATCATTAAACATAAATTCAGCTAATGCGCGCGCTAATTCAGTTTTACCGACACCTGTTGGACCCAAGAAAATGAATGATCCAATCGGACGATTTTCTTCTGCAATTCCCGCACGTGAACGACGCACAGCATTTGCTACTGCCGTTACCGCTTCTGATTGTCCAATCACGCGCTGGTCGATTTCCTTTTCCATGCGCGCTAATTTTTTCAATTCTTCCTCAAGCATCTTTGAAACAGGGATTCCTGTCCATCGCGCAACTACTGCGGCAATATCCTCATCATTTACTTCTTCTTTTAAAATGCGTCGAGAAAGTTGTGTTTTTTGGAGATCTTTTTGTGATGCTAAAATTTTACGTTCTAATTCTGGAATCGTTGAATAACGAATTTCTGCAACTTTTTGCAAATCTGAATGACGTTCGGCGATTTCCGCTTTTTGTCGAGCTTGTTCTAATTTCTTTTTGGAATCTCGAATTTTGGAAATAATCTTTTTCTCGGAATTCCATTGGATTTCCAATGCAGAACTTTTCTCTTTTAATTCTGCCAATTCACGCTCAATCTTTTTCAAGCGATCAATTGCTTCTTTTTCCTTTTCTTTTTCCAATGCTTTCTTTTCAATCTCAAGTCGCATTTGATCTCGTTTCATTCGATCTAAATCATCTGGCATAGAATCGATTTCCATTCGGAGTGCTGAAGCTGCTTCATCAATACAATCAATTGCTTTGTCTGGGAGTTGTCGATCTGAAATGTATCTGTCTGACAATTCTGCAGCCTTAATCACAGCCGCATCAGTAATACGAACACCATGATGAACTTCATACTTTTCTTTAATTCCACGCAAAATCGCAATCGTATCATCTACGGACGATTCTTTTACCATCAATGGCTGAAATCGACGTTCAAGCGCTGCATCTTTTTCAATATATTTTTGATATTCCTTGATTGTTGTTGCGCCGATTGCATGAAGCTCTCCGCGGGCGAGAGCTGGTTTTAATAGGTTTGCAGCATCAATCGCACCCTCTGCGGATCCTGCACCAACCAATGTGTGCAATTCATCAATAAAAAGAATGATGTTTCCTTCTGATTTGTTGATTTCTTTTAACACAGCTTTTAAGCGATCCTCAAATTCACCGCGAAATTTTGTTCCTGCAACAAGAGATCCTAAATCTAACTGGATTAATTCTTTATCTAACAATGATTCTGGCACATCTCCATCTGCAATTCGCTGCGCCAAACCTTCTGCAACAGCAGTTTTTCCTACACCAGGTTCGCCGATCAAGACGGGATTGTTTTTTGTTCTGCGTGTAACTACTTGCATGACTCGGCGGATTTCCATATCTCGTCCAATGACTGGATCGAGTTTTTCTTGTTTTGCTAATTGTGTGAGATTAATTCCGTATTTTTCGAGCGCTTGGAATTTTGATTCTGGTTCTGGTGAATCTACTTTTTGATTTCCGCGGATTTCTACGAGTGTTTTTTGCACATCATTGTATCGCAAGCCAAAATGTCGGAGTAATCCGTGAATACTATTTCTAGATGACAAAAATCCGAGCAAAATATGTTCGGTTGAAATATATTCGTCTTTCATTTTGTGAGCTTCTTGGCCGGAAGCTCCGAGAATACTCATTGTCTCGGGTGAGAGATAAATTTGCCCGACATTGAATGAGTTGTTTGAGTAGCCTTGTTGTTTTGGTAAACGTCCTAGAAATCTGTTGATTGATGATCGCATAGCATTAATATCGATGCCGAGCTTCGCGACAGTTGCAACCACCGTAGAATTTGATTGTTCGATCAGTGCCTTAAAAAGATGAATAGGCTCAATTTGAGGCTGACCATTTTCTATTGAAATTTGATGTGCGTGTTGGAGTGCTTCTTGTGATTTTGTTGTGAAGTTGTTTGGAATCATAATTTAGGATTGAGGATTGAGAGGTGAGTTCTTTGACTGTCATCGAAGGTTTATCCCGATTTTATCGGGGAGCGTTTTAGCGCGGCAATCTTATGCCCTTAGCACTCTCTACCTTTGAGTGCTAATGTAGTACATATCCACAAAAAAGTCAAGTATACATTGAATATAGCACAAAATGTCTGCCAAGGCATTGACAAGTGTTGATTTGTAAGCTATTTTGCGTTTGAGTCCAACGAAAAATATGGAGGTGGCAGCATGCCAGAGATTACATTTGATGTGTGTGAATGTGTGTGGATTACGGTAAGTGGTGAGTTGAAGGGTCAACCTCTCGTGCGTGAAGATGACGGTCTTTGTGACCGTCTTTCCGTGTGGCTCAAGGAACAGCATATTTCTAGGGTAGTCGCATTGCGAAAATTCAACCGTATACCTGGGACATTCGATGGCTTCTACGCAGCAGAAGATGCTAAGAAGATTTTTACATGGCTTGAGCAAAATAGTGCATCAAGAAAAGCGACTGGCTGATGAGTATCGCAATGCCCTCTTTCAGCAGAAAATTCATACTTTGCTCCAAGATTGATGAATTCTCTGACAGATGCCCCGACCGATTTTACTAATCTGGTTGGGGCTTTTCTTTTTGCGTGTTTTAGAGTAAGATCGGTCACTATGTTGCAATTCATGGGAGCACGATTAGATCCATTTCCAGCCGTCGTTATTGAGAATCGATTGGTTGATTTTTTGTGTGGGGATGAGACGAAGTTGGTAACGACTCCAAATCCAGAAATGTTGATATTGGGTCAGAAGCATAAAAATTTGGGAGATGTTTTACAGAATTCAGATTTAGGATGTGTGGATGGCACAGGAGTTGTGGGATTGTTAAAAATGAAGGGAGTGCATGGTGTGGAACGCATAACTGGGATTGATACAATTTGGACACTCGCGAAAATATGTTCGCAGCAGAATAAGAGAATGATGTTAGTTGGAGCTCGTCCGGGAGTTGCTGCCGAAGCGAAAGAATCATTATTGGCGAAATATCCGAATCTTCAAATCCATTCATACGTTGGGCCAAACATGTCATATAAAATAGAGGGGACAAGTCCGTTTGCAAAAGATGATGAAGAAGTTTTAACAGAAATCGATAATTTTAAACCGGATGTTTTAGCGGTTGCGTTAGGCGCTGGAAAGCAAGAAGTGTGGCTTAATAAATATAAAGATCGATTTTCAAGTGTCAAAATTTTGATTGGAATTGGTGGTGCGTTTGATATGATTAGTGGCGCACTTCCTCGCGCGCCTTTGTTTTTTCGGAAAATTGGATTAGAATGGATGTGGCGATTGTTTTTACAGCCAACTCGTGTTGCACGTATATTTCGTGCGGTTGTGATATTTCCGGTTGTAGCCATGAAGCATAAGATTACTTATTAAGAGATCCCTCGACTTCGCTCGGGATGACAATAAAGTCCGGGATGATAGACCCATATGTCAGTACGCGTTAGATTAGCTCCCAGCCCTACAGGTTTTATGCATTTAGGTACATTGCGTGTTGCTTTGTACGATTATTTTTTTGCTAAGCAAAATAATGGGAAATTTATTTTGCGGATTGAGGATACCGATCAATCTCGTGAAGTTGAGGGAGCTGTATCAAATATTTTAAAAACTTTGCGGTGGGCTGGGCTGACGCCAGACGAAGGGCCGGACAAATTAGGAGGGGAGTATGGGCCTTATACGCAATCTGAAAGGTTGGATATTTATCGTACTCATGTTGATGCATTACTTGCTTCTGGTGCGGCGTATTGGTGCGATTGTACGCAAGAGGCTTTAGAAGAATCTCGTAAACAGCATTTAGGATATCCAGGGTTTTGTCGTGATAAGAAATTGGAGAGTGGGGAAGTGGTGCGATTGAAAGTCCCGAACTCTGGAGAAACGACTTTTACTGATTTAATTCGTGGTGAGATTAGTATCCCGAATAAAGATATTGATGATCAAGTTTTGATGAAGTCTGATGGGTTTCCAACATATCATTTGGCTGTTGTTGTTGATGATCATCTGATGGAAATCTCACATATCTTCAGGGGAGAGGAGTGGATTGCTTCTACTCCGAAACATGTGCTTTTGTACGAAGCTTTTGGTTTTGATGTGCCGAAGTTTGCGCATCTTCCGTTATTGCTTAATGCTGATAAATCGAAACTTTCCAAACGTCAGGGGGATGTGGCGGTGGAGGATTATATTGCGAAGGGATATCTTCCTGAAGCGCTTTTGAATTTTGTCGCGCTGCAAGGTTGGAATCCGAAGGGAGATCAGGAACTATATGATATGGATGAGTTGGTGAAGTTGTTTGATATCACAAAAGTGAATTCTTCGGGAAGTGTCGTGAATTTTGAAAAATTGGATTGGATGCAATCGCATTACATAAAGGAAAAGTCTGATGAGGAATTATTAAAAGTTGCGCGACCTTTTGTGAAGCGTGATGTCGATGATGCGAAACTTTCGCGGATTTTAGACATGCTGAAAGATAGATTGGTTCGATTAGCAGAGATTGATGAACTTTCTGATTTTATATTTGAAATTCCGGATTATGACGCAGATATACTAGTATGGAAAAAATCTGATGTGGTTACGGCAACATCTATGCTACAAGAACTTAAGGATTATTTTGAAGATGCAAACTGTTCTGATGTAGAAAAACTTGAGGAAGATCTCAAAAACTGGATTACAAAAAATGAATATAAAAATGGAGATGTGTTGTGGCCTTTGCGAACTGCGCTTTCTGGTCAGAAAAATTCACCTCCGCCATTTGCTATTGCACATGTTCTCGGCAAAGAAGAAGTGCTTTCTCGTTTAACAACCGCAATTAAAAAACTCTCTTAGTTTGCAACAAATGTAATAGAAGAGCTGCTTTTGAGAACGTAGTGCTCAAAAGCGTTACTATAAGACGAAAACAGGTTTGGTACGTACAGTGTAATCTGTTATAATTTTAGTATATGCAAACCGCCAAGTTATTGTCGGTATCTGTTCTGATCGGGCTTTTCAGCCTCATGTTTGGTTTTGGGGTTGTGATGGCTGATGAGGATTCAGAGACAGCTGTTGAGAAAACAACAGAAGACCCGGCAGTTAAAGATTTGCAGGATAAAATTTCAGAGCGTAAAAAAGATGTTGCTGAACTTGAGTCTCGAATTAAAAAACTCAAAAAACAAATCTCTCAAAAAAATCAAGAGGCAAACACACTTAAAAATGAACTTTCAATTATCCAAAATCGAGTTGCTAAAACTGAATTGGAAATTGAATCAACTTCTATTGAAATTGAAACTACAGAACAAGAGCTCGCCATCATAGCTTTGGCGATTGATGATAAAGAATTAACTATTGGCGAAAACAAGGAATGGCTGGGGTCTTTGTTGCGTGAAATTCGACGTACAGATCAAACAAGCGTGGTAAGTGTATTGTTGATGGATGACTCACTTTCTGAATTTATCAAAAGCAAACAGCAACTAGCAGAAATGGAAGCAAATTTGGATTCAAGTCTCAAGCAATTGCAGGCAGCGAAAATTGCACTTGATGAACGTAAAGTTGAAGAACTTGATCGAAAGGATCAGTTAGTAGCGCTTAAAGTTAAACTTGATCACAAACACGAAGAATTAAAAGGTGAAGAAGGGCGTAAAACATTGTTGATTGCGCAAACAAAATCATCTGAAAAAAAGTATTCTTCGTTAGTTGCAGATTTGAAATCTCAAGCAAAATCAATTGAGGCAGAGGTGTTTAATTTAGAACGTACGATGCGTCAGCGATTAACTAAAGAAGGAAAGCTTACAAGTGATGGGCCGTTTAGTTTGATGTGGCCTGTGCCGAGTATGTATGTTACATCAAAGTTTCATGATCCTGGATATCCGTTTCGTCATATTTTTGAGCATTCTGGAACTGATATTCGGGCAAGACAGTCTACATCTTTAAATGCTGCTGCGGCTGGGTATGTTGCACGAGCCCGCGATAATGGGATGGGGTATAGCTATATCATGTTAATTCATCCACAGGGTTTTTCTACAGTGTACGGACATGTATCTAAAATGTATGTGAAGAAAGGGGAGTATGTTCAGCAAGGTGATATTATTGGACTATCTGGAGGAACTCCTGGCACTCGCGGAGCAGGGCCTTTTGTAACTGGTCCTCATTTGCACTTTGAGGTTCGTAAAGATGGCGTTCCTGTGAATGCAGAATTATTCTTGCCTTAAATAAACATATTTAAAAAACCATCATCTGATGGTTTTTTGTTTTGCGACACTAAAAAAGTTCCCGTACTATTTTTTGTCAGAATGTAAATATTATTGGTAGTACAATCTATTCCCATACCGTACATCTATATAACGCACGTTACGCGGAGCAGTTGGATACTCGCGGTCCAATAAAGCGCCCAGATTTTCGATTTGAGCGTTTATATCCTTAGATAGGTCAATGTATACCAAAAACCCCTCCTGGACCCTAATTTCGGCAGTTTCGGGCGACTTCTCCGTAATAGTAAAATGTTTAACAGGAATTGCTAATGAGTTAAATCTATCCTTGATGGTTAGAAGGGAAGATACAGTCGATTTAGGTAGGGTAGATGTACCAGATTTCCAAAAACTCGGGGGTGTTGAGGAGGCTGTTATAAGAGTCAAATTAGTGAATGTGTCGCAAAAGATACATTCTACGACACTAGTTGTAGGGGGCTCCTCTGTTGTTGTATCATCACTTACAGTTTCAGAATTATTTTTTTCTTCTTCCTCTTCCATTACATCAGGTACCTCTAGTGTAGTACCAATTTCTGCGAACACAACGATGCCATCTTCGTCGATGACCGAGAAGTGGTCAGGAGGATAATTGAGGCGAAAGACTGGTAACCTCTCCCCTATTGTGATGGTGATAGTATTTAATCCATCTCGATTTATCTCCACATCCGTGACTGGTAGCGTGTTCTGTAGTTCTTGTTTGAGATTTTTTTTCGACAGCAGTATTGAACTTTTATTTTGTATGAACCACGTGCGCTTGTTGAGGAAGCTTTGTGCTGTCTCCCCTACTTTTGACTCATCAATTAGCTGGGCTCCATTTATATTTACTTGTGTGATGTGAAAGCCAGGATACTCTGATGCTGCCACGACTATTCCTACACATAACAAAAAAAAGACCACATATTTAATTGGTGATTTCTTTGCTTTTCTGGTGGGTTGCTTCTTCGGAAAAAAAGGGTTGTTATAACCACCCTTTCTCCCTCCTCGATAGCGAGAAGCTGTCGAGTTTTGCATAAGGCTTCGCTAGTGTTTCGCACTGAAGAACATAAGCCTCAGCTTTGCTGAGGCACCGAAGAACTTAAGAACTGAAGAACTGAAGAACTCATGTACTGGTGTTTGTAGCTGCGAATGTGAGGTTGTTGAGTTCATAGATTCGTTAGTTCATTAGTGTTACGGTTTTAAAACTGTAACTCCCATGTAGGCTTGAAGAGGTTTTGGAACATGAATATCGCCATTTTCGTCTTGATGATTTTCTAAAATGGCGATGAGCGTGCGGCCGATTGCCACACCTGTTCCATTAAGAGTATGTACTAGTTTTAGTCCATCTTTTGTTTTGTGTTTGATGTTTAATCTGCGAGACTGATAATCCGTCGTATTCGAACAGCTTGTTAGTTCACGATATTTATTTTGTCCAGGAAGCCAAACTTCAATGTCATAACATTGTGCGGCTTGTGGAGACATATCACCAGAAGCTAAACTTACTAATTGATACGGCAGACCAAGTTCTGAAATAATTTCTTCTTCAATTGTAAGTAAGAATTGATGTTCTTTTTCTGAATCTTCTTGTGTCGTAAAAGATACCATTTCAAGTTTATCAAATTGATGTCCGCGGAAAATTCCAGTTGTGTCTTTTCCGTATGCGCCAGCTTCACGGCGATATGCTGGTGAGAATGCGCATAGGCGTTTTGGTTTTTTGACATCGATTGTTTCGTCTTTGAAATATGCAACTAGTGGAGCTTCCGCGGTTCCAATTAGAAATAAATTATCTTCACCGGGATTTACCGAATAAATTTCAAATTCTTGCGCTGGGAGAAACCCTGCGCCATACAATGTATCTTCGCGGACTAGGTTTGGGACTACCATCGGTGTGAAGCCTTTTTGAACCAACTTGCGCATCACAAAATCCTGTAACGCCATTTGCAGCATCACAGCTTGTCCTTTTAAGTACCAAAAACGATTTCCTGAAACTTTTGCTCCCCGTTCTAAGTCGAACCATCCCAAACGAGCACCAAGTTTCTCATGAGGTTTTGGATTTTCCAATTTTGGTTTTTTCCCAACTTCTCGTTCTACCTTGTTTGCTTCTTCGCCGCCAACCACCACACCAGGTAAATTCACATTTGGAAGTTGAATCAATATTGATTTTAACTCCGCTGCCAAACTGCTTATTTTTTTTTCTAAGTCTTTTACTTCCTTTTTGAGTTTCTTTAGTTTCTTTAGATCATCGCCTTCAGGTTTTCCTTTTGACATCTTTTTTTGCCCCCCACGTTTAGTATCAAACTTTGCTTGCAGCTCTCGTCTCTCCCCATCTAATTTCAAAATCGCATCAACATCAACATCAACAGAACGACTTTCGTTATTTTTCTTAACAAGATCCGGATTTTCCCGAATGAGTTGTATGTCTATCATAGAAGAGAGATAAGTTTTTCAAGTGACATTTTTGAAAGTTTTTTGTTTTCTGCTACGTCGGATCCGCAGATGAGCATTCGTTTTGAGTGGTGGAGATACCATTCTGCTTCTGGTTCTAATTTTGATGCTTTTTTGTATGCTTGTGTTAAATTTACTTTTGCTTTTC
>NZCD01000014.1 GCA_002688135.1 Parcubacteria group bacterium | reverse complement strand
CCCAAACCTCCTGCTGCGATGCATCAACCCAAGCCAAACCTTTATAATCTCGCCATATACCATCCTCCCCGGCACGAACCGCAACCTGCGGAACGGTCTCTGCATAAATTGGATCCTGAAATACAGTCTGCCGAGCAATCACATAAATTCCATGATCCTTAAAATCCTGAACTACAACACGCGGATCATCGATAATAGATTTCGACAACCACACCCCATCCTCACCTTCAGGACGGTCATACAAAATGTATCCTGTATAATCCTTCACATCAATCACAACAGCATTTAATTCCGTAGCCTCAATCAATTCAATAATCTCCGCGCGCTTTTTCGGATTATTCGCTGAATATCCCGTGAGATACAAACCCTTCGCAACAACCTCCTCGCGCGGAGTATCCTTTATATTAAATTCCTGAACAATTTCCCCAACCACTTCCTGCACCACCTCACTATCAGAAAAACGATAGAATAAAAAAACGCCACAAATAATGACAATTCCTAAAATAACCCAATGAGTTGTACGCATAGCATCTTAGTATACACCAAACAAAAAATAAAACAGATAACCCCTCATCGACACTCGATGTCGAATCGACATCGAGTGTCGATGAGTAAAATTAGGACAATCGAGGAAATAGCGGATCACTTTTTGCAATTTTTGTTCCTTGCACCAATCCACCCCAAGCTGTTGCATCCTCAAAATCTTTTTGTAATTCAACAGCAGCATCCAATCCTAATTGCGTAAATATACCTTCAGATACATGGGGCATGATAGGCAATAACATCCATGCAACTTGTCGCAATGTTTCCAAAAGATGCGCCAAAATCTGTTGAGCTTTTTCTGGATTCTCTTTTGCAACTGCCCAAGGTTTTTCATCTTCAATAAATTTATTTGCTGCACGAATCACTTTCCAAGCCTCATCCAAAGCACGCCCAAACTTCAAATCCTCCATCGCACTAATATATTCCTCCCACGGAATTTCATCATGCTCTGCTGGAATCGCCGGAACTTTCCCATCAGCATTTTTTTCTGTCATCGACAAAACACGATGACATAAATTCCCCAATTCATTTCCCAAATCTGTTTGATATCGATCACGTAACCGTTGCGAAGAAAAATCTCCATCCTCACCAAACGAAATCTCACGCAACAGAAAATATCGCAACGCATCAATCCCCACTTCAGAGGAAAGCGCAATCGGATCAATCGCATTTCCCAAAGACTTACTCATCTTCGTTCCATCAATCGTAAAAAAACCATGCGCATACACACGACGCGGAAGCGGCACTCCAGCTGCCATTAACATCGCAGGCCACAGCGCACAATGAAATTTAATAATATCTTTCCCTACCAAATGTAAATCCGCCGGCCAATTTTTTTGAAACATCTCATCATCAGTACCATACCCAACCGCCGTCAAATAATTAAGCAACGCATCAAACCAAACATAAATCTTATGCTCATGATCCCCAGGCACAGGAATCCCAACTTCTGCCTTGTGTCGTGAAATAGAAATATCCTCCATGTGATCACGAATATAATTGATGATCTCATGCTTTCGAGAATTTGGAGAAATAAATTCTGGATGCGCTGTAATGTATGCCAACAATGCATCACGATATTTCGTCAATTTGAAAAAATAATTTTCTTCTTCAATTTTCTTGACTTCTTTTTTATGAGTCGGACACTTCCCATCTTCCAAATCAGACTCTTTCAAAAACGCCTCGCACCCAACACAATACCAACCAACATAACTCCCCTTATAAATATCACCTTCAGCCTCAACAGCTTTCCAAAATTTCTCAACACCCTTCAAATGTCGATCTTCCGTCGTTCGAATAAAATCTGTATTAGTAATATCCAAATCATCCCACGTACGAGCCCACACCGCACTCATTTCATCCAAATATCCCTTAACATCATCACCACGATCAACTTTCTGCGCAGCCTCAACACTCTTTTGCGAATTTTCATCCGTTCCCGTAACATATGCAACTTCCTTTCCACGCATGCGCCAATATCGTGACACAACATCTCCCACAATCGTAGTATATGCATGACCAATATGCGGTTTATCATTCACATAATAAATCGGCGTCGTAACATAATAAGGCTTATCCGAAATATCAGGACGCTGTAGCGCCCCACCGATTGTTTCGATTATTTTCTGTTTATCGTCCATATTTTAGGTTAAAGGTTATAGGTTAAAGGTGTAAGCTTATTTTCTAAATCCTTACACCTTTAACCTTACACCTTAAACCTCAATTACAATAACAAACTCTCCACGATATTCATCTTCTGGAACACTATTTTTTACATCTGAAACATTCGTTCTATAAATCGTCTCATGCATTTTAGTTAACTCACGACAAATCACAATCCTACGATTCTTGGACAATCCTGAAAGTGCCTCAAGTGTTTTCCCAATCCGATGTGGAGTCTCAAAGAATACCACGGTATGGAGAGCTTTATCAATCCCATTAAAAAATTTATTACGTCCTTTTTTATGAGGAACATAACCCAAAAAAGTAAATTGATTCGCACGCATCCCCGCAACAGACAACGCAGTTACCACGGCAGATGCACCAGGAATCGGCACAATAGAAATATCATCATCAGAATCCTCTATCGCTTTAACCAACAATCCCCCTGGATCTGCAATACCGGGAGTCCCTGCATCAGTTACCAACGCAGCAGATTCAGTCTTCAATCGCGACAGAATGCTTTTCAACTCTCGAGGTGTTGTATGCGCATGCAAAGACATGTATGGTTTTGAAATATCATAAGCTGACAAAAGCTTCCCAGACTGCCGAGTATCCTCTGCAATCACAAAATCAACACTAGATAATGTATCTAGCGCTCGCTGAGAAATATCACCTAAATTCCCAATTGGCGTTGCTACAATATACAAAGTAGACATATAAAAAATCGCCCCATAGGACGATTTCATTGTATGCTGTTCACACAAGTTAATCAAGGCATTGCCTCAAATACTTTGCAAAAGATGGATGTCGCAATTTTCGCAAAGCCTTAGCTTCCCGCTGCCGAACCTCCTCGCGAGTTACACAAAAATATTGACCAACCTCCTCGAGCGTATGAGGTTCATGTCCGCCCAAACCAAACCGCATCTCAATAACCTCACGCTCACGCACAGGCAAATCAAGCAAAGCTATGTGAATTTTACACACCAACTCTGCATGCTGAACACTGCGCTCAACATCATCATCAGATGGATGAGATGCGAGAGCACACCGAGCATCATCTGATTGCGATTCGCTTTCTATGATAACTCCTGCCATACGGCGCAACATACGAACTCGTATGGGCGACATTTCTACTTCGGCAATTCTTTCTTCAATTTTATGCGCATATAATTCCGATGGAAACAATTCACACGGACTGATGCCCAAAAAATCTGCTAGTCGAATAGCCCTCGGCCAATAATTTCCAACATCATTATATGGCGCCTCACGTAACGTAATCCATGCACTAATTTCGCTCGAGTTAAATCCTGTCTGTCGACAAAATTCCGCTTTTGATGGCCACACATCATAAATCGCATGCCACAAAACATTATTACGAATTTTAACATGAACACTAAGTTCCTGCGTATCTTCTAACTTACGCGCGCACATAACTCCCCCTACCTAAACGGTCGCATGACAAGTTTTCGATCTTCAACAGACAGCTTCATATAAGCGTTAATCTCAATCTTTCGAATCTCGTCAACTGACAAATTGAACTTCTCCGCACACTCCTCCCGAGACATACTTTCCTGCGTAATGCCATACAAACAAGATAAAATTTCTTGCTCCTTTGGCATTAATATTGAAAGTGCTCTGGTAATTTCAGATGAGTCACTCCCACGAATAATTGGATCGTCATCAAGAACCTCTTGCCCCGATGAAAGCAAACCAATCCCACGACGAGCCGCGGAAAGCTGCTTCATATCAACTTCAAGTGTAAATCGAGTTTGAGGCAATCCATACAAATCAGGTGGATACAACACAGACGGATCAGCACCAAGTGCACGAGCAATTCGCAGGGCTGTTGGCTTAAAGCTGCCATCCTTCTTAAAAGGTGACCGAGTTAAACACATATACTGAATCACTGTTCCGTATGATAATTTATGCTGTTTCGCAAATGCAGCAAATGATTCATATCCATCCTGAATCGATCGACGCAAACGATTATTCTTGAGGGCCATGTCGACCCTAACTTGAGAGACTTTTCGATTCACAACGGCCTCCTGAACATTATTTAAAAGAGCAAAACACATAAGCATTTAAACACATTGTTCCAACATTGTCAATATTAAAAAACCCTGAACCACATAGGTTCAGGGACGTCGATCAGGCATAACTACCATCGAACTGATGCACCCCGCGAATATTGCTGGGGCTAAACAGCGTGCCATTGGAAAGCTTGCGCTGATGCGCATAGCACTCCGTCGATTTATCATTGTAACGATTCAAGGTGGTAATGCAACCAGGTTCGCTACAACGACGAGCAGGGAGTTCAATTCTTTTCTTTGCTGGCCGTGGCAATGCTTTTCCTCCTTTTTAAAGAAAGCATCTACAAACTAATGTTACACAAACACGTAGCTTAGAGATGATTTCTTAAAGCATTGCCGAACTACTCTATCATCTTATAAGTCACATTGTCAAGTGCTGATGATATGAAATGGTCAGCATCATATAATTGATCTTGTTTTTCTAGATCTTCTTTAAAAGAACGTGTTGCGGGTTGATGTGGCATAAAATAACTACAACAATCATCATGCGGCAAAACCGATTCTTCATACGTTCCAATATGTCGAGCAATATCAATAACTTCCTGCTTATCCATACCAATCAACGGACGCATAATACTCATTTCAATCGCCGCATCAACCGCAGCTAAATTCTCAACAGTTTGAGATGCAACCTGCGCCAAACTATCCCCTGTTACCAATAATTGAATATTCTCACGCCGCGCAATCTCTTGTGCAATTCGCAACATCGCACGACGATACAACAACACTCGATATTTCTGATCACATGACTTCACAATTGCTTTTTGAATATCTGTTAAAGATACTAAAAACAACCGACCACCTTTTTGTCGATGCGAAATAATCTTTGCCAGTTCTCTAGCCTTCTCAATCGATGCTTCAGATGTATAAGGCGCATTATGAAAATGAATAAAATCAACTGGACATCCACGCTTTTGCATAAGTGACGCAGCCACAGGAGAATCAATTCCTCCTGATAACAAAACCAAAACACGACCAGAAACCCCAACCGGCAAACCACCAGCCCCCTCAACACGCTCACATCCTACAAACGCCTGCTTCTCTACAACAGTAATAAAAAACGTAACATCCGGATTCGTCAAATCAACCTTTTTATCGGAATAATACGTATCCAATGCACCGCCGACAAACTGCTGAATTTCCGAAGACGAATGCTTATACAATTTATTTTGACGACGCGCTCGAACTGCAAAAGTCTCAAAATCAACCGTCCCTGAAAGTTCAATCGCAGCATCTCGCATAACATCTAATTCCGCCGAAACTTTTTTCATAAACATAAAATACACAATCCCATAAACTTTCTGCAATGCATCGACAACAACCTCTCGATCATAATCATCTTTCAACTCAATCAAAATCCTACCAGAAAAACGTCGTACATCAAAAAACGAGTCACCAGCACGACTCGCTTTTATATTCACAATAAGTTTTTTTTCAAATCGATCGCGATTACGTCCTTTCAATGCGATCTCTCCGTAGTACGCCAAAATATGATGAGACATATCATAAAAACCCTAGCTCACATCTGCATCCGTGTCAACCTCAACCTTTCGTCTTCGACGCCACACATCAACTGCAACTACTGCCACTACAGCAAAAAACAACATATACCAATTATCTTTAACGCGTTGCAAATAAACCTCAACCGGACGAGGTGTTTTCAAAAAACCCTTAGAAAAAGACATGCGATTAAAAACCCCTTCACCACCTGCAATAGAATCTTGTGTAAATACAACCTCACTCACCAAACCACCGCCAATATCTTTCACTGCCACACTAGTACAACTCCCATTTTCGCCTACACCACAATCAAAACTAATTCTATTACGAGAAACAGGATTATGAAAACGATAAACCGCACGAACATCCGAAATTGAAAAAGCCCATTGAGTTCCTACTGCATCCCAGACCAAATCATCACTACTTTCACCATACACAACTGCTCCATCAACTTTATATCTCAAGACATACTGCACCACACCAGAAACCACCACATCAGGATCGCCGATTGTCACCAATACCAACCCATCCTCATGGGAAACTGAAAATGACAAATCACCATTATCATCGCTTACACTAATATCTGAAATCCGCAATTCATACGTCGTATTACCTCGAGAAAATTTAGCAGGAATAACACGAATAACACCATGGCGCTCAATACTACCAAAATTCATACTAATATTCTCAACTACATACAAACTCCCACGTTCAGAAACATCCACCACCACGCCATACGAATCAATCTCTTCAGCGCTAACGGGTAGTGCAAAAAACAAACACAATAAAATGAGACTAAAAATACGTTTCATATATTCACATAAAACCATACTTTCCAAAAAAATGTTGCATACAAATTATTCTGGATAAACTTGATTATCAGAATCATCAAACAAAAAAATCGCCAATGTTGGACATGACTGCGCAGCCAATAGCAGCATTTCATCATCGACAGCCTCTACATTCAATGCAGTGACATTAATCATTTCAGATGTTCGCTTACCATCCTTCAAAATCATCACCGCTTTATTTTCCTCATCCATTTCAAACACCTCCGGATACACAACCACACACGATGCCGCCCCAATACATAAATCTCGATCTACATACAGTTTGGATATCGACCCTTTCTTTTTCTGATCGCTGGTAACTGGAATAGGCTTTTCTGGAAGTGTCATATTATCCGTAATATTTTTCTGAATAAAATCTAATTAATTCTTCAATAGCAGGAATCGATTCTGGATTCCCAATTCCTACCTTTAATTTCTTTTGAACTTCTTCAACATTTATCGCACCCTCTAGCACAGCTTCTTCAATATCATGATCTGTAATATTTAAATCCTTATCAATCACCTTTGCTCCTGCAACAACAATTCTATCATGCTGCGCAGTATTTCTAAAATAATTGTTCACAGATTTACGAAATGCCTTATCCGCCAAAACCGAACAATGAATTTTGCGGTTTGGCAAACCTCCCAATCTCTCCATAATATCTTGCGGTCTAATCTTCAAAGCATCATTAATCTTCATTCCACCATCATCTGTAATCATAACACT
>NZCD01000013.1 GCA_002688135.1 Parcubacteria group bacterium | reverse complement strand
TCACCGCCCGTCACGTCAAGCGAGTTGGGAGCTCCTGAAGGCCTCGGAATCGGGGACCAAGGAGAATCTGATGAGAGGGACGAAGTCGTAACAAGGCAGGGCTAGCGGAAGCTGGTCCTGGATCACCTCCTTTCTAGGGAGCAAATTTTATACTCGTACGGATACTTGATTTAATTTATTAAATCCTGTCCGCCTAGATGTCGAGGCTCATATGAAACTTCTTCATGTGAGTCGTCATCAAAATTATTTTGTATGACAAACAAACACCCGAGTGGTAGGGACTGTCACACGATAGGATTTTGCCAAAACATCCGTATTGAGGCTCAATTCTTCAAAAAGTTCTTTGACGTAGCATCGGCTATGCCTGCAGAACTTATTTGAACAATTGATCACTCAATCTGAATGTTTGTGGCTAAAAGCCTATAGTGCGACAGTCCCTCTCCCATAGGAATTCCTTACTAAGCTAATGACTCTTTATTGCATTGTGTTGAAAATCTCTGTTCTCGCGGAGATTTTTTGTACTAAAAAAGCAGCCGTAGCTGCTTGTTTAGATTTAGTTTGGAATCATCTTTTTACACGCTTCTTGTGCGAATTTGAATAATCCGATGAGTTGCATGTCGCTTCCTGTGTATGTGTATCGATATCTGAATATTTTGATTGTTAAGTCTTCGTATTCGTGATATCCGATGCATTCGTAAGACCTGTCGACATTTTCTGGAGGAATTACAATTGGAGTTTCATCTATTCTTGCAGTCCATCTTTTTCCATCTTTTTCGATGGTCCAGCTTGGAAATACTACGATACCTCGTAGGTCATTTTGTGGGCCGAGAAAACATTCAATTTCAGCATGCCCTTTTTCGAAGATTTCGTCGTAATGTTTGCCAAATACGAGAACGGGCTGCGCGTGGTATGTTCGATATTTGATTCGTCTGTCAATTTCAGTCATGATATCCTCCTTTGAAATGAGCTAATACCATGATAGCGAATGTGTGCATGAAGTCAACAACACCTTTACAATAATAGAGAGATTTTGTATTCTATTGCCGTTACCGAGTGTGTTAATCAGCACGAAGTAACATCAACGAAAGGGCGCGTAGCGAGGTTGGTCTTCCACCAAAAGTTTATAGAAGAAAGGGTGCGTAGCTCAGTTGGCCAAGGCGAAGCCGGTATTATAAAATCGCGATAGCGCTCGCCACGAATGTTGATTCACAACGAAAGATAATTTATATAACCCATGGTTCCCATGGGCGCGTAGCTCAGTTGGTTAGAGCGCGTCACTGATAATGACGAGGTCGATGGTTCAAATCCATCCGTGCCCACCACAAACTTAGGAGTAGATATGTCAGAATTGATTTTTGAAAAAGATGTAACATGGAATGAGATTTTCGATGCATGGCGTGAGCGAGAGCGTGATTGGGGTTGGGAAGATGTGTGGCGTGAGCGTGGATATGATTCGTGGGATGCATGGCGAATGACATATGTTCAGCAATTCGGTTTAGACGAGCGTTTGTGGAAATTGTATCGAATTGTTGATCCGCCTTTGTTTGTTCCGGAAGTTTGGGGAGGTGGTTATACTGGTTGGAAACGATATGTGCCTCAAGGATCAACAAAAGCTCGTTTCAAGCAAATTGTGTTAGATTCTGAATTGCCAAAAAATGGCAAAGTCAAAGATATGTTGTTGCATCCTCCATCGGAGACGACTGTGATTTTAATTCAGTATCTTGATCAGTTTGTAGCGTTTGAAGGTATGCATCGTTTGTCTGCGATAGCATTGGCTGCTGCTCAGGGTAATCGATTTGATATAGATGTCTCTGCTGCAGTTGCGAAAATCGATGATGCGGAATTATTTGAAAGATTGTGTAGCGGCATCAAAACAAAGATATCATAGGCGCGTATAGCTCAGCTCGGTTAGAGCGCTACATTGACATTGTAGAGGTCCCTGGTTCAAATCCAGGTACGCGCACCATGTTGTTTGAAGTCAGCCGTGAGGCTGTTTTTTTGTTGACAAATATTTGTTTTCATAATAGTTTTATTACGGTTCATTTTGATTGGGAGATTGTGGGATGTGACTAAGAGATTTTGGAGTGAATTGACGTCTGTGCTTGATGAGTCTGATATTGTTTGTCCGACTTGCAAGGGATGGCGGGTATTAGAAGGCGGGGTCGTTTGTTTTGTTTGTGATGGTAAAGGTGCTGTTCGATTACCTCCAATTGAAGATGCATGGTCTGCGTTTGAAAATGAGATTGATAAGTCGGTATAGTCGGCTTTTTTTGTTGGATTAAAAAACCCTGACTATATTTATAGTCAGGGATAGGATCGTCGTGCTTGTTACTCGTCACCGGAGGTGTCGTCTCCGGTTCCAGCATCGCCGTCGCCAGCATCCGCGTCTCCAGCATCGCCACCGTCACCTTCACTGCCATCAGCATCACCATCGCCAGCATCGCCGTCGCCACTGTCACCGTCTCCGGCATCAGCATCACCATCGCCACTGTCTCCAGCATCCGCGTCTCCGGCGTCGCCACCTTCTCCGGCGTCGGCATCGCCAGCATCTGCATCGCCGGCCTCTCCGGCGTCGGCGTCACCACCAGCGTCGGCATCGGCATCTGCGCCGCCTTCGCCAGCTTCCGTATCGCCGTCACCTTCAGCGGCATCGCCGTCTCCGCCTCCACCGTCCCCAGCGTCAGCATCTCCACCGTCTCCGGCATCGCCTTCGGCTGCTGCTTCGGCTTCTGGTGCTGCTTCTGGTGCTGCTTCTGGCTCTGTGGTTTCCGGAGCTTGCGCTTCGGTTCCCGTGCCTTCTTCTGTTTTTTCTTCGTTACTCATTTCGGTAAGCGCGTCCTTTGAGCTTATGCGTACATAAGCTTCATTATGATTGAAAGAACGCAGTCTACCTCCTGATGAGATGTCTCTCGTAGCTGCCTGATTATCCTACATAAGCACCTCAAATAATGCAAGAGTCTTGACATTTCTTAATAAAAGTGATATTTTTTCATCACCCCTGATCATTCATTTAAAGGAGAAAGCATGAGTACGGCATGGTGGTTGTGGCACCGATATCAAATTAAGATTGAATCTTGATTTCCCTGATTGTTGTTCATCCGGATTATCGGAATCATTTAGGCATGCTAGGATTGCGAGATATGATCCAGCGCAATCTTGGTCGAATTGTGAAGAATACAGAAAATACATTTATTGAAGTTGAATCTGAAGAGCCTTTGTGGCGACGGACACAATTTCAGCCGCGTGAAGTGATGTTGTATATTCATGTTGGTGAAAGAATTACTGAAGAGGAATCTTGGTTTCTGCATCTTGCGCAACGGATGTTTATTATCGATTGGAATGCTCGACAAGCGATCACCCAGCCTGCGTCTTAAGCGAATCCCACTACGGTGGGATTTTTGTTATACTTGTTTTGAAATGATGTCGATTTCATTAGGTGCGGCTTTGATTGGTTATGTTATTGTGAAATTAGCGGGTATGTATTTACCGATGTGGTAATTCTGCTATAATCATGTCCTATGAGAATATTTATTATTGGAGCGGGGAGGATTGGTAAGGCGATTGAGAAATTGTTGGGGGATTATGAACCGGCGATGTGGGATGTGGATGAGTCGTGTTTGGAAAAATCAGTGGATTGTTCTGTTGAGATGGCGCATGCGGATCTTATTTTTTTGTGTGCACCGACTTCTGTGCATGCAGATTTGGCACAAAAAATTGCATCAACTGCAAAGCCAGATGCGTATGTTGTTTCTATTGCAAAAGGTTTGAGTGAAGATGGGCAAACTGTCCCAGAAATCTTGCATGAATATTTAGATGCTGACAGGGTTGGTGTGTTGTGTGGGCCGATGATGTCAGAGGAGATTATGAAAGGCAAGCCTTCGTTTTCTTTGATTGCTTCGCATAATGCGAGGTTAGCTAAAGATGTTCAAAAGGTTTTTGCGAAATCTAACTTAACGGTTAATCCATCAAAAGATATTCATGGGGTTGCGTGGCTTAGTGTTTTGAAAAATGTATATGCGACTTTGATGGGTGCTATGGAAGCTTTGGATTTGGGATGTAACATGCGAGGATTTATGATGACAGAAATTGCTCGTGAAACTCGAGATTTACTTGGGTTGTTAAGTTGTGATCCAGATACATGGTTCAGCGCTGCTGGAATTGGGGATTTGGTGTGTACAACCTCAAGCCCTTTTTCTCGCAACAGAACGTATGGTGAATCTCTTGTTACTGGCGCAGATGCAAAACAGGGTGAAGGTGCGATTGCAATTTCTTTTTTGAAAGAACGATTGGCAGGAAAATTTTCAGATTTTAAATTATTAGTTGCGATGGATGAATTGATGAGCAATCCAAAACGAGCAAAGAAAATTTTTGAAGAGATGATATGAAAAAGTTGTTTTGGGTATTGTTGGTTGTGGTTATTGTAGGAGCAGTTTATTGGTATTCACAATTACAACAATATAAACAAGCGCGTGTGACAATTAATGATACAGATTTTATTGTTGATGTGGCTAGATCTATTCCGCAACAAGTACGGGGGCTTTCTGGTCGACAGATTTTGGAATTGCATCGCGGTATGTTGTTTGTGTATGATGATGAGAAAGAGCGAGGTTTTTGGATGAAGGATATGTTGATCCCGATTGATATTGTGTGGATTCGGAATCGTGAGATTGTGGGGATTACTAAGGATGTTCCATATCCTGAATTAGGTGTGAGTGATAGTGATTTACCAAAGTATTTTTCAGGTGTTCTGGTTGATGCGGTTTTGGAATTACAGGCTGGTGCTTCGGATAGATTTGGTTTTTATGAGGGTATGGAGGTTATAGTATATTAAGCTTGTAATTTATTGGTAATCTTGTTAGACTGTGGATAAGTGCAAACTCCATTAACATGGAGTTTTTAAATTAAAAATGTAATTGTCATTCTGGCACTGCCTCTTCGTCGTCAGCATAAACCTTCGTGTTGGAATTCATCATAATATATGTTTCCGACATGGATCCCGTACGACTACGGGATGACTCGCTACGCTCGTCAATTTTGAATTTTGGTCTGTGGTTTTGCGCTTTTCTCTTTTAATTTTAATTTTAATTTTTGTTATATGGGAATGGGAGTGAAAACAAACATGCCGCAATCACAGCCCCAAAAGAGTAAGGGGTATTTTATATGGGAGCTTATTCGTGTTGCGACGTTTTCATTTTTGACGATTTTGATCATTCGATATTTTTTGTTTAAACCGTTTTATGTGAAGGGGGCGTCGATGGAGCCGAATTTTTATGAGAGTGAATATTTGATTATTGATGAGATTTCGTATCGATTCCATAAACCCGAGCGAGGTGAGGTGATTGTATTTAGACCACCGAACAATCAGCGAGATTTTTACATTAAGCGTATTATTGGTTTGCCTGGGGAGACAGTGAAATTTATTAATGGTGATGTGGTTGTTTATAATAGTGAAAATCCAAATGGATTTAATTTAGACGAATCCCCGTATTTAATTAATTTGGATAAGCCGCAGGAAACTGTTGTTTTGAAATTGGAGGATGAAGAATATTTTGTGTTGGGGGATAATCGAGCGGTTAGTAGCGATTCACGTCGATTCGGTGCTGTGCATCGCGATTCAATTGTTGGGCGCGCGTGGTTTCGCGGGTGGCCGTTGGATCGTGTTGGAGTTGTGACGGATTAAATAAAAGACTAAGGTGCAAAGTGAAAAATGCAAAACCACAGATAAAAATTCAAAATTGACGAGCGTAGCGAGTCATCCCGTAGTCGTACGGGATCCATGTCGGAAACATATATTGTGATGGATTCCGGCCTGCGCCGGAATGACAATTATAGTTTTAATTTGAAATATATGAGTACACCACTAAAAGAGGGCGAGAAGCCTGTAAAGAAATTTGATACACCGCGTTTGTTGCGTGGGATGAAGGATGTGTTGCCAACAGAGGAGATTTTTTGGAATACTGTTTTGGATACGGTTTCACATTTTGCAGAGGTTTATAATTTTGGTCGATTGCGTACGCCTGTTTTGGAAAACACAAAATTGTTTGTGCGTAGTGTTGGGAAGGATACTGATATTGTTGATAAGGAAATGTATACGTTTGAGGATCGTGATGGTTCAAGGGTTACATTGCGTCCCGAAGGAACTGCGGCGACTGTGCGTGCGTATATTTTGCATGGGATGTTGAATCAGCCACAGCCTGTGAAAATGTGGTATATGCAACCTATGTTTCGACATGAGCGTCCGCAAGCTGGGCGATATCGTCAACATCATCAGGTTGGGTTTGAGGTGATTGGTGCGGATGATCCTGCAGTTGATGCAATGCTTATTACTATTGCATATAAGGTTTTGGAAACAATTGGTATGGAAACTATTGTTCATGTGAATTCGCTTGGTTCGCCAGAATCTCGTGAGGCTTATATTACAAAATTGGTAGCGCATTATAAGAGTTTCCGAGGTCGATTGGATGATGATCAAAAGAAGCGATTGGCGAAAAATCCATTGCGTATTTTGGATTTGAAAGATGAGGAATTGGCTGATATTAAAGAATCTGCGCCACAGTTAGTTGATCATCTTGATGATGATTCGCGTGATCACTTTATGAAAGTATTGGAATATTTGGATGAGTTGGAGATTCCATATATGCTTGATCCTCATTTGGTTCGTGGGTTGGATTATTATAATCGAACAGTTTTTGAGGTCTTTCCTGTTGCTGATGAAGATAAAAAATCTCAAAGTGCATTTGTTGCTGGTGGACGATATGACCATCTTGTAGAGCATTTGGGAGGGCGTGATGCAACTCCGGCTGCTGGATTTGGTATGGGTGTTGAGAGAATTGTTTCTGAAATGCATCGAAAAAATATTAAACCAACACCAGCGAAACGTCCGCAGGTTTTTGTTGCGCATTTAGGTGAGTTGGGACGACGCAGTGCGATGGTGTTGTTTGATGAATTGCGAACAAAAGGATTTCGCGTGCGTGAATGTTTTTCAAAATCTTCTTTGCGAGATCAATTGGCAATGGCAAATAAATCTGCAGCGCCGTTTGCATTGATCGTTGGGCAGAGAGAGGTGATTGAGGGTACTGTCATTATTCGTGATATGGAATCTGGTATTCAGGAGATTATTGATATGAAAAAGGCTGTTGGTGCTTTGGAGAAACAGTATGCAGCAAAAGAAGAGGAGTTGGGATCGCTTTTATACATGCCTGAAAAAATAATTACTGATGAGGATGAAGAGGGCGAAGAGGAGGAAGGAGAAGATGGGGAAAAAAGTGAAGATGATAAGGTTGTAGATGAGGTTGTGAAGGAAGTTGAGGGAGCGGAGGAGGAAGCAAAAGAAGAAAAGAAGGCGAAAAAAGCAAAGAAAAAGACTAAGAAAAAAGATGATGTGGATACATCGGCGGCAGTAGATGAGGCTACGGAAGACACCGTTGACAAAAAAGAATAAGTTGATTATACTGTGCGCATCATTCAATTTGGTTTCGAAAAGAGATCGAATCATTAGAAAGGAAGTGAAATCTTATGATTAAGGTTACACGGAAAAAGAATGAGAGTTTTGAAGCGATGGCTCGACGTTTTCGCCGACACACGATTAATCGTGGTGTTGTGCGAGAGGCCAAGTCCAAGCGATTTGCTGTACCAGATATTAGTCGCAATATGCGACGAACTGCAACTATCACTCGTATGAAAATGGGAGCGAAGATGCAGTATCTGCGTAAGATCGGTAAATTGGTTGAACCTGAACCACGTCGTGGACGTCGTCGATAGACACAAAATAAAGCACGTATGTGCTTTATTTTGTTAAGGGTAAAGCGCAAGGCGAAAAAATTAAAACCACAATTCAAAATTTAAAATTGACGAGCGCAGCGAGTCATCCCGTAGTCGTACGGGATCCACCATTCACTGCGCACTCATAATGGACCCCGGCCTGCGCCGGGGTGACAATCTATATGTTACAAGAAACAATAAAAAATGATCTTGTTGCCGCATTGCGCGCTGGTGATGAGGTGAAGAAAAGTACATTGCGTCAATTGATGACGGCGTTAAAAAATGAAGCGATTTCTTTGAAGCGGGATTTAACAGAAGAAGATGAATTGGGTGTGGTGAAACGTGAAGTCAAAAAACTCAAAGAGGGGATGGCGGAGTTTGAAAAAGCAGACCGTTCTGATTTGGCTGATGCTGCGAAAGCAGAGCTTCAAGTTCTAGAAGTTTTTATGCCTGCGCAGATGAGTGATGAAGAATTAGAATCAAAAGTAAAAGAAGTTATTGAGCAAGTTGGTGCAACAACTGCGGCTGATATGGGAAAAGTGATGGGAGTTGCTATGAAAGCTGTTGGTGGACAAGCAGATGGTGGGCGCGTTCGAAATGTTGTTCAGCAGATTTTGTCTTAAAGTGTGGTATACTAGGTGACTAGTTAAATTTTCATATGGCAAATAAAAAAGATGTAGAAGAGTGGGTTCGTGAGGGAACTATCACTCAAGCGCAGGCTGATAAAATGCTTGCGGATACGAAAGTGAAAAAGGAGAAGGCGCGTACTAATAGTATGGTGACGACGTTTTCTACTATCGGTGCAATATCGTTGGGGATTGGTGCGGTATTATTTGTTGCATCAAACTGGGATGCGATGTCAAATTTGTTAAAGATATTTATTTTGGTTGGTAGTACATTTCTTGCGACGTTTATCGGATATTATTTGAAATACGTGAAGAAGAATTTACCTGTTGTCGGTGCATCACTTTTATTTTTAGGAACACTGTTATTTGGTGCGACGCTTTTTTTGGTGACGCAGATGTACCATATTAATGCAAATAATTCCACGATTGTATTGGTGTGGTTGCTTGGAATTTTACCATTGATTTATGGATTTAAATCTCGACCAATAGCAGCTTTGTCGATTGTTTTGTTTCTTGTTTGGATTGGGCTTGTTGTAGAGCATCAAAGTGATTTGTTCGGTATGGTTGTTGATGTCGCGTATCTGCCACTTTTATATTTAATGTCAGGTATGTTACTGTTTGGTATCGGAACCGTTCATTATTTTTCTGATAGTTTGAAAGAGATTGCACGTATGTATCGTTTGGCTGGGTTACGCTTAGTCGCTTTTGTAGCGTTTCTTTTTACATTTGATTGGTTTATTCCTAGTGGAGGTGGAGATGTGTCAACATATTTTACGTTTTTCTTTTTGACGGTTGCAGTGGCAGCATTGTTATTAGTGGTGGTTGGTTTATTTTTCAATCCGGCCAAATCTAAAACAATTGTTCTTGAAAGTGGTTTTACGATTGGATTGCTAGGGCTTGGTTTGTTGAATTTCTTTTTTCCGATATCAGATGGTGTGTATCAAATATTGTATAATTTAGTTTTTGTTGCATTGATAGTTGCATTGTATTACGTTGGTTTTCATCGAGAAGATATTACAGTTGTGAATTTGGCGATGGGCTGGACGGCGATATATTTCTTTGCGCGATACTTTGATTTTTTCTATGATCTTTTGGATCGGTCAATATTTTTTATTGTCGGTGGTTTAATTTTTGTCATGGGAGGTATTGCATTGGAATATAAACGAAGAGATATTAAGAAGGATTTTATTCATCATCCACAGTCTTAATATGAATCATAAAAAAGCAATCATTTTTTTAGCTGTTGTGTGGATAGCGATTATAGGTGGGTTTGTTGCGATGAAAGAATATACGATTCAGACAGGTGAGGAGGTGTTGTTGAAAACAATTCCTGTTGATCCGCGTGATTTGTTTCGTGGGGATTATGTAATATTGAGTTATGAGATTAGTCGTTTTGAATCAGATATTTTGCTTGATTTTGAGCCGGGGGATAAAGTGTATGTAAAGCTTGATACGTCAGGTTATTATGCGCAGATTGCTAGTATTCATTCTGAACCACCAGAAGGATTGTATATAGCAGGTACATTGAAACATGCGTTTGGTGATAATGCGATGGGTGTTGAGTATGGTATTGAGAGTTATTTCATTCCTGAAAATAAGGGATATATTATTGAGCGGGCGCAACGCAATTCAGAAAATGATGTTGCGGTGACTGTTGCAGTTGGTAATTCAGGAAAATCAGTGATTAAAGAGTTGTTGATAAATGGTGAAGAGGTTTCATTTGATGAACCGGAAAAGTAGTATTAGGTTATTGAAAAATACACTTTTGGCGAGTGTGTTTTTTTGTTTGACAAACGTTATTTTGAGAGTTACGATAAATGTAGATTCAAAAACTTAGCACGGTGTTAAACGTCTTACGCCTACTAATCGATCGCGGTCAATATTTGATACGTCTGCGGATGTGTCGTGAGATCTTGTCATGTGGTTTGCTCTGCATGACCTTTGATGCGAGAGGTACGTTCATCGGCGAGTTGAATCTATTGAACCTCTCGCCCAGCCCAATACCGGGTTGGGCTCGGGAGCGTTTTTTGTTTATGAACGTATATTTTTATACGCGTCGACATGCGTGGTAGGCTATCGATGCATTGTAAACCGTCACAAAATCGAAGATTTTGGCGGTTCTTCGCCTCTCAGCCAGGTACATTCGCAGCTTCTTCTTGTAAAAGATTTGCGTTATGAGAGGATGTTTACGAATGCGTGGTAGGCTATCGATGCATTGTAAACCGTCACAAAATCGGAGATTTTGGCGGTTTACAAAAAAACCGCCCTTAGCCGGCGGTGTTGAGTTGTTTTTTAAGTTTTTTGATTCGTCTTGCTGAAAGAGGGAGTATGATTTTTGTGCGTTGTGTGTCGTCTGTAAGTGTCAGCCAGCAGCGTGTTATTACTTCTACTATTGCGCGTGCCAGTTTTAAGTTTGGAGTAAATGGTATTTTGCTTTCTGGAGTTGGCTGTGTTTGTTTTTCAGAAAATAATCCGAATTGATCATGTTCTGAATGATGTGGTGTTGCTTTCAGTGCACGTCCAAGATTGTTTGCTGCTGTCTCCATAGAAGGGAATGTTTTTGGACAGAACTTTCGTTTTTGTCCTACATCCCAAATGACAATTCTTTCTTTTTTTCCAAGCGCTTTTTTGAATCGCTTTTTTGGAATTGAAATTGTCACTGGTAATCTGCCAGTACTGATTGTCATCCACCCGCGCCGCTCGATGAGCAGATGTCCTTGTGCGACGTTTTTTAACTCATCAAGTTTTTCGCTGTGCGCTTTAAGTGTTTCAAGTTTAACGATGAGTAATTCGACGCGCGGTCCGTATTCAAACGGTGCTTCTTGTACACGCGTGGCGCATGCGTTTGCTGCTTCGAAAATACTATCGAATATCTCCGGAAAGTGAAGTGTGTAATCGTCACTATGTAGGATGACGAATGACATGGGGTACTACCTCGTTCTAGAATGTAATGATCTAGAAAAAAACCTCACTCGAGGTTTATTTCGCGACAGCTTTTGCTTCTGTCTTTTTGATCGATTTGATGCAGCGTGTGCAAATGCGTACGCGCATCCCATTGATTTTTTTGTTTTGAAGATTTACGTGCTGTCGCTTGATGGTGCTGATGTGGGATTTTGATCTTGAGTAGATCTTGTTTGAACCCCTTTGGCACAGATCACATGTTCTAGCCATAGATTGCGTTGTTACTATATAGGGATCTGTGAAATTGGCGAACTATACTTGTTTTCGAAATT
>NZCD01000012.1 GCA_002688135.1 Parcubacteria group bacterium | reverse complement strand
TGGAATGCGTGTTCGCATAGATAATTTGTATACAGATTCAGATGGTAAGGAAAAAGTAAATGTTGTGCTAGATGATGATGGTGTGGAATGGAATGATGCATTAGACGAATTTCGGGAAAGAATAAAGAGGCAAGTGGTCGATGAACGTTTCGAAGAAAAAACAGTGGATGAGAAATTTAGGGAAATGTTTAGAGAAGGTGATATAATAGTATTAGGTGGAGAGGACTACAAGATTTTATCATTTGGAGATGGAGATCAAAACGTACTACTCGAACACAAGCCAGATAATGTCGGGGTTACAAAAACAAAGCAAGAAATTATGGATTCAATGGAGGAACAACACAATAAAAATAAAGCGAGAGAATTCATGGCAAGCATGGGGATTGAAGAGGGTGCAACGCTCAAATTCACCAAAAAAGGCGGTGTTAATGTTGAGGTTACCGCGATAGATGAAGAATTGAATAATTTTGACGTACAATATCCAAATGGTAATGTAGCACGGGTTAATGCACAGGATACTGCGTTGATGGAAAAACTAGGGATAGAATTGGTAAGTAGTTCACAAGAAGAATTAACAGGAGAGCAGAAAGCGACTTTGGAGCGCGAAGGGAATTTGATTCGTAATGTAGTGTTTGATGAGGTCACAGTAAAGGGGCGTCGTGGAAAGCCTCGTCTAATTTATAAAGCAGCAGGGATTCCAGGCAAAAGAAAATCTATTGAACTTGATAGGAAAAGTAAAAAACCAGAAGAGGGAATACCATACGTAGTGCATGTTGTAGCTGATACAAATGAAGATGACCCGCTCAAGGGGAAATTAATTGTGAGAATTGTTGAAGAGGATGTTACGGCAGGATTTGCAAAAAAGAAAGAAGTGTATGAAAAGGCAAAAAACCCACCACCAGCAATAGAAATTAATAACGAAACAGGGGAAGTGTATATAGGCGATACAGTAGTAAGAATGGCGCAAGAGCGCGGAGTGCTCACGCCATCACGTGCACGATTTGAAACCTATACGTTAGATGAGCGTACTCTAGGCGTCTTGGAATTTATCGGAACATCTGTACAGCTTGGACAGCCGTGCTTGCTAACTGGTGAGACAGCAACATCAAAAACTAGTGCAATTGAATACCTTGCATCCATCACCGGACATGAAGTTGTTCGTATGAATTTGGGTGGACACACAGATACAAGTGAATTGATCGGAAAATTCGTTCCAAACGATGGTCAGTTGCAAATAAAATTTGAGGATTTATTAAGAAATAAAGATGAACTTTCAGAGCAATCTCGTGAAATTCTTGAAAAGGCACTTTCTGAAGGAAGGGCGTTGGACGAATTTGAATCCAAAAAAATTGCAGATTTCGAGAACTTGAAAATCGATGACTGGAGATGGCAGGATGGAAAAGTACTTGAGGCAATGAAGAAAGGGGCGTGGTTAATTTTGGACGAAATTAACGCTGCTGATAATGCCGTACGCACGCGACTTAATTCATTATTAGAAGATCCGCCAACACTGGTTGTATCAGAACATAAAGGAGAGGTGTATCGTATTTTGACACCAGAAGAACAGGAGAGTTATAACAAAGGTGTTTTGCAAGGAGTCGAGTCGATCAGGACGGGTTATCAGGCGTTTGGAACACAAAACCCTGGAAGTTATAAAGGAAGAAAGGCAATGGAAAAAGATGAGCGACGTCGTTGGCCACGGCGTATTGTTGTAAATGAACCAAATGCAGATCAATATTATGCAAACTTGGTTCACATGACATTTGGTGATCAGCCAGACATTGAAGTTGATGGTAAAGTAAAATTTCGCGGAGGCGATCCAAAAGAATTATCAGAACGTGTTGGTAAAAAAGCTCCAGTTTATCTTGAAAGCGAGCATGCGCCAAACAAGAGAGAGGCATTGCAAGTACTGCGTGAAACTCCAGGTATGAAAAGTTTCATGATGAAAATTTCTAAATTTCATGAGGTGGCTGCTGGACTTGCAAAGAGTCAAGAAATTGTGAAAGGTAAAGATCAGGAAATTTTTACGCGAACAGGTCTCATTGCATTTATGACGTATATTGGCAGTGTTGTATTATTGGATCGCGATTGGCGACCACCAAAACGAATTTCATTTAAGGATAATCCGGAGCAGCTCATCATGAAAGGGCTCGAGCAATATTACTTTGGAAAAATGATCGATGCGGATGATCGGCAAAAGTTAGTGCATCAATTAGTTGGAGTTGGAATTTTAAGTGGAGATGGAAAGAAGGTGGTTCATAGCTTTTCAGAATAGAGAGGAATAATTTTGGCAATAAGAAAAGCGGCACTTTTGTGCCGCTTTTGCCATGCAAGATCAGCTTACTGACCTCACAAATAGCCTGAGCAGGACTATTCGAATTGCATCGTCCGAATGGGTACGGGTTCGATGCGCCTCCTCACATTGCATCCATGAGTAGGAGTGCAACGCTGCGTTTTTGAGAACTTTTACATCAACATATGTCGTGCGGTATGGTTAACCGCTCCGCTGCAACTGGTATGGTTAACCAGCCCATCTACCTTCTATAAAGTCATATAAAAAGGCATGCTTTTGTTCCGGCAGTACAACACACGCAGATGGCTCCTGAAAGATACGACATCTTGTCTCTGCAAACATTCTAATACTTAAGATATATTTGCAGTTCACCTCTGTCATTCCTACGCTTAGGCAGGCAATAACAGGGGCTGTTCACCACACATCATTGGCTTCGAGAATCTGACCTAACACCCTAAGCGAGTCGCCTCGCAGAGCGTGCGGCTGGAGCAGCCCAATTGATCTAACCTACAAGAAAACCATCTAGATTTACAAACATTATTTTTTCCTTTTATTAAGAACTGACAGTATCATATCAGAAAATAGGGGTTTTGTCAATGGTTATTGACGAATTATGGGATCTTTTACTTATTTTAGTATTTTGTTTTAGAAGCATAGATTTTTATCAATCGGGATTAACTATTTATTCGCTGCCGAGATTTCGCTTTTTAGAGAATTTTTTTATGGTTTTTTATTCTTTTGTAAGTTGTCCCACTTGTTCTCTATGAAAGCTATGTCTTATTAAAGTAAATTTCTTGCATTGCTTTTTCAAAAAAGCAACAAAAACTTCGCGCCACGTTCTGTTTTGGGCTCATCTTGTTTTTTCAGACAAATTTTTAAACTCGCTGAGACGCTCAAACATAAAAATTTGTTTCTGAAAAAACTGCGTCTCGCTGATCCAAAACGCCACTATGCGCGGCCGCTATCGCGGATCTATAGAACTGCTATCGCAGACTTTAAAAATTTTTTGAATAAAAAAAGCCTACTACCGTGGTAGTAGGCATTCCCACCGGGGTATGGTTAACCCAGTTTGGACATGAGATGTTTCACTCATATCCAGCGGTGTATCTGGCTATGTGTAAAGCACTTTCTAGAGTAGAAATACCGATCAGAGTGGCACGCCCAACTCATCGTCAATTGCACTCTCCGAACCAGAATCGCATATCAGCCGTACGCTCCGATACACTCTATCACATCTATTGGTCGACGTTGACCGCATGGGAGTGACAGTGTTTTGCTCCACAAAGCCTCTGTAAGTCGACAGAGTAAACTTGCATCGCCCGCACTGGGAAATGCCATGAACTTTGCAAGAACGGAGATACAATAACAGGCCTATCAGAACCTGTCAAGAAGATGTAGATATTTGCAAGGAATCTGAAACCCAACCATCGTCAGATTCGCTGATCGTAATATCTTGAGATTGTATTTTAGAAAAACCTTTTTTCTCAACAGTGAGATAGTATGTACCTGCGCCAACTAAAAATGCATACCTACCTTTTCCATCACAAATAGCAGAGTCAGCAAGTTTGTTATATTGTTTAGAGAAAATTCGAACTACTGCATTTTTTACAGGTTTGTTATTCATATCAAGAACTGTACCAAATCTCGATGGTTTTTTGCCGATTACTTTCATGCGGAATAATATAAACAAAAGTGTGCTTCCGATCGCAAGACTGATAATTATGGGTGTACGAACAAACACGATCGCGCCAACATTCGTCAAAACCGAAAGATACGCAAGCGAGGATTGAGTTTCCAATCTAAACCGTTTTCGTTTTAATTGTCCCTCACTAGATTCTTTCGCAACAGGATCCATTGGCAGAGTAATATTGATAATTCCTTGTGGTGCATCGGTAGATAGAGGTTGTGTGTGTCCGAGTGCTGCTGCAGGATACACAAATTTAGGCTTCTTCACTTCAAGTTCATACGCCGCAGGAGGCATCATAAATACATATCTACCCTTTCCATCTGTAACCCGCGTACGTCTAACTAAGCCATTTTGCAAAACGCGAACAGTTGAAAGATCAAGCGGACGATTCGTTAAACTATTTACAACTGTTCCCCAAGTTTGAGTTTTACGCCGCAAACCAAGCATCATCGGAAATTGCATCATCAACAAAAAATACATCCAAATGTTATGTGGCCCGATTCCAGCAATAACATTCACCGCAGCAACTCCAGCAGAAACTTGTGCAGTTCGCTCAATAATACATTTTTGTACAATACCAATTTCTTGATCTGTATGATCCTGATTTTTTACAATCGATAATAATCGTCCTTGTCCTAACTTATCAGTCGCACAATCAATTCGTGTAGCTATCTGATCATATATCAAAGCAATCGGCTCATAAGAAGTTTCGCGATAACAATTTGCCATTTCCTTTTGAACTTCAGATGAGGGGGTGGTCAGATCATGATTATTCTGCAAAGCGATAAAACAATCTGAAATCTTTTTTGATTCTTCATAAGTTAAACCTCGTTCAATCGAATCATACGCTTCTTGTAATTTTAATTGTGCACGTTCATCAGTAAAAACATCCTTGAAATGAGAAACATCGACTTTCGGCGCAGCCTCTATTTCACTGAAATCCGGGGCATAATCTTCCATAGATGTCCCAACATAGCAATTTCTTAGTGCCTCAAAAAACCCACCTTCTATTTCCTCTCTAGATTCTTGTTGCGCGTAAATCCTCTGTGTGCAAGCGCCAACCTTTTCCGCATCAGAAGAAAGCTCAAGAGGGTCAGCACTTTCTGGGAGTGGTTCAGGCTCGGTTGTTTTAAATTCAACAACACCCTCATACACCGTTCCCTTATAACAAGAATTAATTAAATCATCATATCGATCAGTTCCACGCGCTGCTTGCAGATCTAATGCAATCCGTTCAATGCATTGTTCAACCAATAAATCAGAGGCAGCGTATTCATCTGCTGTTTGCGCATGCAGATGTGCTGGAAGAAGTAGAATTAAGGTAAAAATGAGATGTTTCATAGTTGTCCAGTATAGCACATTGACAGTAATCAGAATGAGTCATATAATAATATGTTATTGCAAACAGAGCATAAGGAGGCGATCATGCTCATTATTAATCCAGAGAAAAGTGTGCTGCAGTTCGAGAAGCGTTTTGTGGAAAAAGCAGTAGTGAGAGATATCGAATTGGATACGGAGGTGATCAGGCGTTATTTCAAGGTTCAGTTCGAGCAGATGACAGGGTTTACTGTGAAAAGCATCTATCGAACCAAAGCTGGCAAGATCGTCTGTAGTGTCGATTTTGGCGAGGGTGTGAATACTGATGCGACGGATAAGCTGGAAGGATGGCTGCTTCATGTCACATACACAAAGTTTGCTCTCACACCGGGACTGCAGGTGATTTTGGAAGGAGTGAATCCTGCTGGCCAGAGGCGTGTGCTGTTGCTGACAGATCATGATGCGAACAAATTGTATCGCATGGTGCTTCAGGAAGAGGGTACAAAGTGGGCGAGTTCAACCGAGGAGAAGGCGCGCGAAATCTGGAACGATTTGGATGAGGCGTTTACGGGAGCCTTTAAGAAGGCTGACGATTTTCTCCGCAATACCGAGGAGCGATTCCTGAAGTGGTTTGATCGCTCAAAGTAGAATCAAAAGCGACCTATGGGTCGCTTGTTTTTTTCGCAATGACATTTCTAGTGAGTTGGTTTATAGGTGCCCATGAAGATGCGCTCGAGGATATCTCCGGACGCGACTTTTTGCGCGTCGCCTTCAATAATCACTTTCCCGTGGTCCAGTACGTATGCGCGATGCGCGATGGGGAGGAGGGATTGTAAATTGTGTTCAACAATTAAAATTGCGGTGTGTCGTTCTTCATTAATTTTCGAGACTAATTCAAAAACCTCTTTTACTATTTTTGGCGCGAGTCCGAGGGATGGTTCATCTAACAACAAAACTTTTGGATCTGTCATCAAACCGCGCGCAATTGCCAACATTTGTTGCTGGCCTCCTGATAATGTTCCAGAATATTTATCTCGTTTCGCTTTCAAATCCGGAAATAAATCATAAGCAGCTGCAATCCTATCTTTCACCAAAGATTTATCCTTCACAATATAACCACCAATCTCTAAATTCTCCTCAACAGACAAATGTGTAAACACACGCCGACCCTGCGGAACATATGAAACACTTTTATGGACAATATTATGAGGAATAGGAACATAAGGCTCGCCGTGCAACAAAACCTCACCAGAAGCAATTGGCGCCAAACCAAACATAGATTTAATCACCGTAGATTTCCCCGCACCATTGGGACCCATCAACGCCACAATTTCGCCTTCGCCAATCACAACAGAAACATCATCAAGTGCATTCACTCCGCCATATTGTACGGATACATGTTGAGTTTCAAGCAAGTTCTTTTGCATATAATCTTTCAAGAGAACCTTCAAGCAAGATAGGCTGCATGCCAAGAATCTCTTCCTTATAAGAAAGTTCCGGAACTTCATGAAGTAAATAAATTGGTTTTTTAAGATACAATGCCAGCCCCATTTCCATCAATGTATTTGCACCAACATACCCTGCAATGCCATTCTTATCCTCATTCAAAACCAAAATCGCATCTGCCCACGCCACCTTTTCAAAATGACCGATCATAGCATCTTTTTTTTCATCCCACACCCATGCATCATCCGGACACCGTCTGCGCAATGCATAGAATTCCTTCACGGAAAATTTCTGTCCTTCGTGATCCCGTACAAAAACCGGCGGAGCTTTTACTTCATGTCCATGTTGAGTTAATAATTCTGCTGCTTCATTCATTTCGTCGATGAATGCAATGCTGCCGCAAATCGTAATTTTCATAAAAGTAATTATTCACCTAAATAGGCTTCGATAACATTTTTTTGTGCGAGAACTTTTTCTGGCTCACCCTGCGCTAGTAGTTTCCCAGCATCCATCACAATCACATAATCACACAATTCACGAATCAACTGCATGTTGTGTTCAATCAAAACAATCGTTTTTCCGCACTGCTTTAAATTCTGCAAAATCCCAGAAACCCGTTTCACCATTTCAGGAAACATCCCAGCAAAAGGCTCATCAAAAAGATTGATTTTTTTATCCATCGCAAGTACACGTCCCACCTCAAGCAACTTTCTTTGACCATACGACAATTTCGATGCAAGTGAATTTCTTTTCTCCCACAACCCAACCTTCTTCAGAACCTCCTGCGCCCGATCTAATTGCTTCGGAGTGGCTCGTTGGCGCAATGATGTGAGCACAGATCGTGACGAAAGAATAACTAAAAGATTATCCATCACAGTCATCTGCTCAAACACACGCACATTCTGAAACGTCCGAGTAATATCGAAATCGGGAACTTCATGACGTTTAATAGATGAAAATGTTTGGGAACCAATCGCAATCTCACCACCATCAATAGGATGAATACCGGAAATTACATTGATGAGAGTTGTTTTTCCAGAACCGTTCGGACCCAGAATTCCTGTGATGACGCCAGGCTTAATCTCAATCGAAAGATGGTCAACCGCATGCACACCATCGAAATGCTTCTCAAGATTTTTTGTTTTCAAACTCATAATTTATATTCTCCAAACAATCCCTGCGGACGATACATCATCAAAAGAATCAATAAAACTCCGTAGACAATTTGTCGCATGTGCGCCGCAATATCTGGTGGAAAACCGGCAAAACGAAGGAGTTCGGGAAGTAAAACAAAAAACGTCGCACCAATCACAGCTCCACGATTATTCGCTAAACCACCCAGAATAATCATTGAAATAATCATAATCGATTCCATCACAATAAATGTTTTTGGATCGATGTAGGTAATATAAGAACCGTATAAACTCCCGGCAACCGCCGCCATTCCAGCAGCAATCACAAACACCGCCAACTTGAAATACACTGTTTTATATCCGAAAACTTGCAATGCAGTCTCATCTTCCCTAATACCCTTGAGTGTTCTTCCGAATGAAGATCGAGTAATAAGTCGCGCGAGAAGATAAATAATAATAAGAAAAAAGAGTGTGAAAAAGAAATACTCCATATTCGAAAAAATAGTATGATCACCAAGTTTCGGTTTTCCTATTCCCGGAATTCCTAATGGACCTCGAGTAAGTTCTTCCCAATTCAACATTATTCCAAATACAATTACATTGAATCCAAGCGAGGCAAGCGCATAATAATCTCCATCAAACCTCGAAAGAACTAAACCGATGAGTAATGCCACTCCCATACTCAAGAGAACTCCTAATCCCATAGCCACAAAAAAGTTCATTCCTTGAGATCGCATGAGGATTGCACTTGCATATGCGCCGATTCCGTAGAATGCTGCGTGGGCGACACTTAACAATCCCGTATAGCCCATAACTAAGTTAAGGCCTATTGCTAGGATCGCGAATATTGATGAGAGGGTTGTGAGGTGGAATATGTAGTCCATAGATTTATTCTGATTCATTCGTGGTGCGTCGCTGGCGCTCCAGCGGAAAGGGATCTTATAGTTTCGCGACGGCGACGCCGTCCCTCAGCGCTTATAGTAACGCAAAAGTATTTTCCGCTATCGCTCCAAATACCTTTTGCTAGCTCTTCTTTAGTATTCCTTGTGGGCGAAAGATAAGGAAAAGGATGAGGAGACCAAATGCGATGACATCTTTCCATTCTCCGGAGATATGCCAGATTCCGAAGTTTTCTACGAAGCCTAATAAGAATGCACCGAGAACTCCACCCCACAAACTTCCCAATCCGCCAATAATCGCTGCGATAATTCCTTTCAACAAAAGCGGCATTCCCATGATAGGAATTATAACCGTATCAAACCCAACTAAAATTCCTGCAACACCAGCAATCGCTGAACCAACAAAGAATACTTGACCCATCAATCGATTTGTATTGATTCCAACTATCTTTGAAACTTCCTCATCATCTGAAACCGCATTAATAGCTTTTCCAAAGAGTGTGTATTTCAATAATGCATGTAAACCAAGAGCACACACTGCAGCACTCGCTACAATCAAAAGATGGATCGCGGTAAAAGATCCACCAAACAAATTAAAAGTTGGAACAGATGCAAAGATTTCAGGAAGGCTTTGGTGTTGGCTAGAAAATTTTAATGCGATAAGAGATTCAAGAGCAGTAAATACTCCAAGTGAAGCAACCAATAAAACCATATTAGAGGCTTTGCGTTTTCGCAGGGGGGAATAGATTGTGCGATCCAAAACATATCCAACTAATCCAGCTGCGAAAATTCCTGCTGGAATCGAGATATAAAGGGGTTGGCTACTAAAATAAAAAACCGTATACCCAGCAATAGTTGCCATGACACCATGCGCAAGATTAAAAAACTTAGTCGCACCATAGGTGAGATTAAAACCAAGCGCCATTAGTGTATAAATGGAGCCAGCGATGATTGAGTTGATTGTAAGTTGGACAACAAAATCCATAGAATTGAGTCATGAAGATTATCATGCGCATCAAATTATTTCAACTAAAAAACCGACCCAGAGGATCGGTTTTTTTGAGTTCTATTCTAATGGCTTTACGACACCACCTTCAATCACTTCAGCACTGTGTCCTACAGTACGATCTCCATTTTCATCAAATGCAACATTTCCTGAAGCGCCATCAAATCCCTCCATTTGCGAAAACCATTTTTGCAATGCTTCTCCATCATTTCCTACAGCTTTCAAAGCCTCTGCGAGCACGTATACTGCGTCATATTCAGTTTGAGCATAACTTGCAAACGGAACATCTTCACCATGAACTGCTTTGTATGCATCTGCGAAAGCACGGTATTTTAGATTTGTTTCATCAACACCAAACTCTGCAGTAATCATACCCTCAACTAATTCTGGGCTTTCTTTCGGAAGATCTGATCCAGGAATAATATCAACTCCAATCAAATTTGTTTCCCATTCAATATCACCCAACTGCTTCAAGATAGTTTCAGCAACTGCTGGAGTTTGCACAGAAATCAACAATGCATCTGGTTCTTCTTTTTCCAATTTCGTTAGAACGGTTCTGAAATCAGAAGTTTCCGGTGCAAATGTTTCGCGCAAAACCTCTCCGCCTAAATCTGTGAACGCATCATTGAAAGCATTGTATACACCTAATGGATAATCGAGCTGCTCCTGAATGACAGCAACCTTTTTCCAGTCTTTTGTATTGTATGCAACATCAGCAAAAACTGCTCCTTGTGATGCATCAGATGGATAATCGCGGAAGAAATAATCCCCGGCATCGGTTAAATCAGGGCTTGAAGATCCAGGTGAAAACAACAGTACTTTATTTGCATTTGCAATTGGTGCTGCTGCTAAAGATTCTCCAGAGCAAAACCCCCCAATAACAGCCTGAACCTTATCTATGTTCACAAGCTTTTGCATCGCACCCGCAGCATCCTTTCCATTACATTTTCCATCTTCATAAATAACCTGTAATTCGCGACCATTAATTCCTCCTGCTTCGTTAATTTCAGCTACAGCTAATTGTGTAACTTTTTGTCCGGGTTCGCCGTATGCGGCTGCATCTCCGGTTAATGGTGAGATAAATCCCACCACGATAGGACTGGTGTCCTCAATAGGTGCCTCCTCTACGACTGGTTTATCCG
>NZCD01000011.1 GCA_002688135.1 Parcubacteria group bacterium | reverse complement strand
CTGTTCTCAACTGCACAAAATTGTGAGTTTTGCACAACCCGTAAGACATCAACGCCGCAATGAAAGGCAGGAGTTGACGCGAGCTCTTCGGTACATCGAAGAGGGCGGACCCAATAACGATACAAGCACCAGCATCGTCACTAACGTTTCTACAACTTATATATCCGTTTCAGAGGGCCTGCAGAATGTTATTTCAATGGATCATATGGATTCAATTTTTTCTATATACTTCGAACAAGCAACGAGACGACATGAATCTATCGTCAAGGAGCTTTGAGAAGCTTAGGGGGAAAATTGGGCTATATGAACATTGTAAAATGACACTCTGCAGGCTCTTTCCTCGCTGAAACGGATATACAATGTATTTTATGTACAACTTGAAAACATTATCACAAGACTAATTATGAGTCTCTACTTCTCAAGTTGTAGGCGGAGTTCTCTCCGCCTGCGCACAGTGCGCATGTCATGACGAATCTTCTGATCCGTCTGTCAGCTCGTAGGGGTGATTACGAGCGCATCCACAAACTCCGGTTCGCCTCCATCAGGTCTTTGCGGGACCAATGTATGCCACCTCTGCGATCGACGTAGTACTGTCGACGCTTCGGGACTGACCGTTCGGTGTGATTGTCGATCACCTCCGAGCCGGAGCCCTTGATGCTGCTACTGCCGCCGTTGTTGTTCTCGCTCATCTAGCCTCCTTTGGCAAGCGATTACAAAAAATACAATAACACAAACCTAAAATCTTGTCAAGTCCAACATTACAGTTGCAATAACTGTATGTTATATATACACTAAATTTAGTAATATAAACTACTCAATTCATGTCGATATAAAATAAATGTTATCACCATTAGACAACAAAAAAATCGACCCACAATGTAAATTTAACAAAAAAATAAAGCAGATCCTAAAGAAAATCCAGCAATCTATCGTAACTAACAAAAGAAAACCATTGATACACGACAGCAAACCAAACCTGTAATTGATCTGTCAAAACCAAATATCCCAAAATAATCAATAATACACCACCGACAATAGAAATAATTTCCAGATACTTACTAATCTTCTTAATATATTGCGCAGCATGACCTACACCAGCGGCAATTAACAAAAACGGCAAAGCTAACCCAAATGAAAAAATAGCTAACAAAAATGCACCACTAACAACCGTCGCAGAAGAAGAAGCAAGTAATAATATAGAACCTAAAATTGGCCCAACACAAGGCGTCCACCCAAACGCAAAAGTCGCACCAAAAATTAATGAACTCGAAGGAGAACCAGGTTTTAACCATTTAGTAGGATTAAAGCGCTTCTCTTTCTGTAGAAAACTAAAAATCGGCAACTTGGCAACACCAACCATGTAAAGTCCAAAAATGATAACAAAAACTCCGCCTATCCTGCTTAATAATACTCTATACTTTACAAGAGCAGAACCACCTAATCCAAACAAACTTCCCAACACAATAAACACAAACGAAAATCCCAAAACATAAAGCACCCCATTTAAGAAAATCTTCCGCCGAGCAGACCCAACCTTGTTGGGATCTTTCAAATCGTCAACAGACACACCGCTAATAAAACCAAGATACGCAGGAACCAAAGGTAAAGTACAAGGCGCTAAAAATGTGAACAAACCCGCAATAAATGCTGGAATGACTAATGATGATACCTCCATAAACTAGTTAGTAATTAAATTCTCAACTCGCTCTGTGATTTCTTGAACATCCATAGGGCCTCTACGATGAGATACAATAAATCCATCACGATTTACAAATAATGTTTCCGGCATAGAAAATCCCCCAATCGATTTATAAAATGAATCATCTGGATCCAATAACATCATCATACGCCCTGCAACACCCAATTCATCAGAATATGTCTGCGCCACCTCCAAAGACTCACCACGATTGATTGCCACAAAAATCACATCATCCTCAAAATCATCCTGAACTTGAGCAAAATCTGGCAACTCTTTTTTACAAAACGGACACCATGCAGCCCACGAATTCACAACCAAAGGTGTTCCTATTAAATCAACAGAACTCACCGCATTACCATTCAAATCCCAAAAACTGAATGATGGCATCTGCTGCATATCTGAACCCGCATACTCCTCAACAGAACCTCTTGATTTAAAATATACAAAAGCAGCAAACAATATCCCTACTATTAAAAACCCAATAAAAACTTTTTTCATATTTGCTGGTACCTATTTTAAAACCTCGGTATCTGGATGAGCTGCAACCCAACTAAACCAATAATTAGGAAACGGATTTAATCTGGTTAACTTTCCACCAGCACCACGCTCAAACAAACGCACAGCATCTATTTCATCCACATAACGCGCAACAATCGTCTTACCCGCAAATTTATCTACAATCTCCCCCACTTCTTTCACTGTCGCAGGATTATACGCCTTTGCCTTTCCATCAATTATCAAACCCAAAATCAATGTTTTATTTTCTACTCGATCATCAGCATGCCTCACTGGAACAATTATTTGATCATGATCAGTGTAATAACCTTGAGAACCATACGGATCATATCCGTACAACCTATTTATACCAGTATCTTTTGATAACACAGTTCCATTCGAATGAGATTTTTTCCATACGCCAAACTGCGTCATATCAGACGGTAAAACCTTTAATTTCTGACCAACTAACTTTCCATGAATAGCTTCACCCAAAACTTGCGACCAATATGTATCAGTTTTCCGATCATACATAACCAAATTCGACTGCCACAATTTTCCAGATGTTCCAAATTCAACACGCTCTCCCTCAACCAATGGATCAAACACAATCCCAGAAAAACACAACGGACAGTACGTCACAAGCACACGATCATCACCAAACGTATCATTTACAATCTCATGCCATACCATCACCTGAAAAGGATAAAATCGATCAATCCCATTTTTAGAAACAGCAATTCCTGGTTCACTATCAGAAATAAAATCCGCATTTTCAATTGAAACAAAAGTCGGATTATCAATCGATGGAATTCCATCTTTTTCCGGCCCACCACCTAAAATTTCATCCAAAGGAACGGAGTGTTTCACGCCATTTGTTATCGTAATTTCACGTGGACCAAATATACTAGCAGAAGGTGGAGGAATATTATCGTCATCAATCGGCAAATCAGGATTTATTTTCGAAATTTCCTCCCCAAATTTTTCTCCGCTGTCAGAAGTTAAAGGAGGTTCAGGTCCAAACATCGTACCTGTACGAATAAAGAAAAACCAAACTAAACCAATAACCACAAGAACCATTACAAAACTTAAAATAATGGACATCCACTTACGCATATCACATGTGACGACCAATCAGCGCACATACATCCTGCACCATTTGTTCGCCACGATTAACTTTATAACAAATCTTCTGTCCGTCTCTTTGTCGCACAATCAAACCAACCATCTCCAACAATTTCAGTTGCTGTGATGCTGCTGGAACTGAAATACTCATAATCCTCGCCAATTCAGTCACACAAATATCATTACCAGCACACAAAGCATAAAAAATGCGAAAGCGCGTCTGATCCCCAAGCGCATTAAACATGCGCAGCAAACGATCATCAGTTTCGCTCAAACTTTTTTTTATTTCTTCTAAAATTATCTCCGATTCCATATTAAAACATTAAGCAACTACTTAAGTATAACACAAAAAATATTTTTATTTTGTGGATAACATCATCACCAACAACTTTTCTATTTCATCATGTTCGAAGCTTAATTATACACCCAAGCACAGAATAAAAAACCGCTCTTATTGAGCGGCATTGTCCTACAACCCCAACGGACTATAGACGCGTTTGGAATCGCGAATCACCACATACGCGAAAATAGAAATGAATGTAACAGTTAGCACAAGTCGAAGCACTATTACCTCCTTCAACAAAACTATTTTTAATCTAACAAAAAAATATCACACAGTCAAGCTTATTCCATTCAAACCTTACTTTTTAGATATGCCTGTCGTTTTTGTTCTGATAATTTTTCTATTGCATAACGCAGCATGGTACGTGGCATTTTCTTGTAATGCTGCTGTAAAAATTTCTCCATAACACTCAACTCTCGTTTTCCAACTTCGCGCAACATCCACCCAACTGCTTTATGAATAAGATCATGCTTATCCTGAAGTAAGATTTTTGCTATTCTAATCGTTTCTTGAAATTGTCCGCGCTTAATAAATGCATATGTCGCAATAATTGAAATACGCCGCTCCCACAAATTCTCTGATTTCGCAAAAGTCGTTAAAATAGTTTTCTTTCGATCCAACAAATAAACTCCCATAATTTTATCTGCAGATAAATCAACCAAATCCCAATTATTTACATACTTAGCCTGTGTAATATAAAAATCACAAATTTCTTTTTGTTGATTCTGACTTCCCTTTTCAAAACGATGTACAAGCATTAACAATGCACACAATCGCTCCTCATGATATTTCGAATGCAGTAACTTCTTAATATCCTTAAAACCCAAGCCCGAAAACTCTTTCGCAACAGAGCGAGTCTGTGGAACGGCCAGACCCAAAAACACATCCCCCTCACCATACTCCCCTTTTCCAGTTTTAAAAAAATTCTGAAATATTGGAATTTTCTCTTCATTTTTTAACGCACGCATCGCACGCTCAGCTTGTTTCAATGTATACATATTGTGTCATTATAACGAAAAAACAAGAAAACAAGAAACTCTGCCTGCGGCAGAGTTTCACTTTTTCACTTTCTGGTTTTCTTGTTCTCACTAAAATCCAATTGATGCCATAGCCCAGCTAAACACCCTAGACATAATCACCTCTGTCTTCAATGACAATCTTTTCCAAACACTTAAATCTGAATATGCTAATCCAGTCTCTCCACTTAATATCGCCTGTGGAGTAATACATGAGCTTGGACATCCGGTTGAATCCCAGATACACCCATTTGGACAAGCAGTATAATTACATGTCATTGAAGAATTTCCTGTATTAAATCCATTATCTGGACATGAATTAGTATATCCACAATCTTCAGGACATGACTGACTTCCCTCACCTGAATTACACATACCATCACCACACCAATCTGTGTCTGTGCCATCCCAACATGCTGTTGACGATGACCAACATCCATTGTTACACCATCCCCATCCATTACTCTCACACTCACTTTGAGTATAGCAGTACGATGGCATGGTGTTGCATTGACTTCCTGCAGATTCTCCACACCAATTCATCGAAGAACATCCGCCCGAGCACCAGAAGTATCCGATCGAAACACATTCGTTTTCAGTACAATTCCACATATGATCGGTGTCACACGTTCCATCATCATATTCCGTCGTTGGAGGACTCATACTATAGTAGCAATATCCACCTGAACTATCTGTATACCAATAACAGTTAGTAGTAGCCTCACAGCTCGACGAATCATTGTAACTAGTACATCCGGACGGTCCACTAGTATCACCACAATCAGCCGGACACGACGCAACCGACTCACCATCATCACAAACATAATTTCCACACGCTGAAGTAGTTGATCCCGGACATTCCGAAGCCGACCAATAACATTGATTATTTGTACTACACCACACATACGATTGCCCCTCACAAGCAGTTTGACCCAGACAATAGTGAGCTAATCCATTACTTCGATCACACGATCCGGCCTGACAATCATTCGGACAATTCTCATAATTTTCATTGTACTGCAACTCACAATATCCATCGTTATCACATCCCATTGGATCCTCATCACAATCTACAGAACGACACGCAGCATCACACCAATACCATCCTACCGCCGAACACGCGGATGAGGATGAGCACGCCCAACCATCAGTCGCCGAACATGTTGATACAGTATATGGACAATCGCCCGGACATGAGCTCGGCGTCTCACCACCCTCACACACACTATTTCCACAATACGCTCCGGAAGATGATTCATAATAGCAATTCGATGATGCCGCATCCCAACTACAATCCGTACCAGCATTACATGCATCGATTGTGGTATGTGTGCTACACATTGGCTCATATGTTGAACATTCAAACGGACATCCATCCGCACCAAAATTACATCCCGACGGACAGTTATCGAAATTACATGCTCCCGTCGATGTGTAGCTATTGTAGATTGTAGAATCACATTGTGTATATCCAGTACAATCCGCAGGACATGAAAAAGACGATTCATTAAAATCGCAGATACCATCATTGTCACAACTCGAATGCGTACCGTAACATCCTACCGGACAACCCGACCCATCAAAATCGCAACCTGATGGACAGAGGCCGTAATTACATGAGTAATTTTGTGTCCAATTGTTGTATTCAGTGGAAGGACAATTGCCACCAACATCCGAACTGACATGACAATATGAAGATCCCGAACCTGGTGTATACCAATCACACGCACTATCAGCCTCACAAGACGAATGGGTTCTATGATCAGTACAGTAAACGAAATCTCCCGTGCGACAACCATCCGGACACCCATTATTATCGGTCAAACAACCGTCCGGACAATATGAGTAATCACATCCGAAAAATTCAGTATAACCATTGTAAGGTCGCGAAGGACAGCTAAGCACAGACCCACAATCTATCGGACAATTGGATTGAGACTCTCCCGGGTCACAAGTATAGTTTCCACAATACATGGTGACAGAAGATGTCTGACATCCTACAGGACATCCCGAATTATCAAACTCACATCCGAAGCTACAGTATCCTGGGTCACACGCATTATCAGTACCAAACGCATTATAGACAGTCGATGGACAAGTGGCTGTGAGCACTTGGCAATCAGATGGACAAGACATCGGACTCTCACCTGGATCACAAATCAAATTACCACACGAAACAGGCGCAACACAATCAGCCGGACATATCGTTTCATCTTCGTTAACATCACACACATTATTACCACAACTACATTCAATTACTGTGCTCTTACAATCATCATTACACCAGAAATATCCACGAGATGCGCATTCAATCTCATCATGACATTGATCCGCCGTTTCACACACATCACAATCCGCCGGACAATATGTATTCGTTTCATTTTCATTACAGACATTATCTCCACAAACCCCGCCAGTCGCTTCATAATAACAGTACGAATAATCACCACCTTCAGATTCATACCAATTACATTCATCAGACGCAGTACAATCAGCCGATGTTTGGAATCGTGCACAACTATTTGGATCTGCTGAACATGAAGTAGGGCAACCGCTATCATCATAATCACACCCATTAAAACAGTGTGCAAAGTTACATTGCGGTGAAGTTGAATTTCCATTATATACTGTCGCAGGACAATTTATAGCACTTCCACAATCTGCCGGACATGAAAACGGAGTTTCACCATATCCACAATAATTATCTCCACAATATCCCTCTTGACCACGTGTCGTACAGTAAGACGCTCCATCATATGAGAAGAACCACTCACAATCAGACTGATCATTACACTGCCTACTTGTCACATGTCGACCACAACCACCAGTGCCATCGTCTACACGACACGTCGATGGACATCCACTAGAATTATAGTCACATCCATTTTGACAATATGCGTAATTACATTCAGTTGAATAACTGTTTCCATTAAATATAGAAGGGGAACACCAATCTCCAAATCCACAATCTGACGGACAATTAGCTTGAGATTCATATGCATTACACTGCCCATCTCCACAATATGAGTAATCACATTCCTCTCCTGACGCATGACACGCCCCCTGACACCAGAACCAACCATGCGAATAACACGCAGATTCTACCGTACAATCACCAGGCGTTGCGCATGCCAAATCATCTAAATCACAATCAACCGGACAATTCACATCAGTCTCTCCAGCCTCACACCAATCATTTCCACACAAACTAGTTTTTGGCTGACAATATGCGCCACCCTCATAAGTAAACCATTCACATGACGACCCCGATTCACATTCCTCTTGATTAATCGCTACACCACATCCACCAGATACATACGTACATCCTATCGGACACCCATCAAATCCATAATCACAACCAGACGGACAATAATCAAAGTCACACTGTGGCGATACTGTATAAGCGTTATACGCATTCTTAGGACATTTCAAACCAGTATCACTACAATCCTGTGCACACGACTCAATCGACTCGCCCGGATCACAATACCCATTTCCACATTCATATTTCACGTCATCTGCACATTCATATGCACATCCACTTCGATCAAATACACATCCAAACGCACATTCATTGTAATTACACGACTTTGTGCCAGAGAAATTATTGAACACAGTCGCTTTACACGCTTGCTCTGATCCACAATCTGACGGACAGGTTCGAGCAGTTTCACCATTGTTACAGTAATTATCTCCACAATAATCACGATCGTCGTCATCATCTGGTACACATTCTCCTGGAATTCCACATCCAGTTGGATCTTTGTAGAATTCACGATGGAAACCATACGGACATGCCTCAAAGTAATATTCAGGACAGACTAACCCTGGAATACATGAAGGTGCAGGACACTGCGCATTGGGATCTGGCGGTGCTGGCTCCTCGCCGATATCACACATACGAGGTGAATAAGCCGGACAAATGATAGGTCTACATTCTGTATATTGCTCACAACCATAATCATCGAAGTAACTTTCTTGATAAGTTCCATACGGACATGGGAATGGCTTATTTGGACAATGAACCGTATCACGCACACATTCTCCAGGCTGCCAACATCCATTTACATCTTGAGTTGGTTCATTGAAATAACCTGGGGGACACGGAATCGGATCATAATATGGACATACTTGAAATGCCGGAACACACTGTTGACGAATATCATCCCAATATTCTTCATCACCACAGAAATGCTCTGCTATACATGAACGTCGTCCAAAGTCATAATAAAATCCTTCCCCACACTCAACCCAATCACTTGGCACACAATCATCTATACGATCATTGTAATAGAATCCTGCAGGACAAAAATCATGATCCGGATTCTCACAATCACCGTCATACAACACATCTCCTGTAACAGTATATGAAATTTCACACAAATTCTCTTTGTATTCACAAATACCACGATGTTCATTCCAGAAACTTCCATAACCACAATCACGGAAATTTCTCGGTGGGTGATACCACGGATCTACCTGACAACGCTCCTGCGCAAAGTCATAATATTCCCCAACACCACACGCCTCAATTCGATCTTCAGGAAAACGACATCCTCCAAATCCAGGGTCGTAAAATGACGGTGGGGGACAGTCAACGTGTGTATCGATAACCAACCATTCACATCCTCGTTCACTCTGATTATCAAAACAATATGACTGACACGATTCCGGAGTATCACATTTATCATGCAATGGATTGTCTTCCTCAAATTGAGCTTGCTCTGATTCCAATCGATTCCTCTCCAATCGTAAATCATCTGCCAATCTTTCCTTTTGATGTCTAAAATCTTGCTCTAAAAATTGCAACTGAATCTGCTGACACACCTCATCACATCCAAACGGATCAAGCGCAAGTCGATCTTCATAAATTTGTTTCTGCTCACCATACCGCTCGTCGGCACGCGAGTATTGATCATTAATTCGTTCATCCCACGCCGATTTACGTGCATCAAAATCATCCCAATCAATTCTATTCATATTATCCCAAAAATCCTGATCTTCCTGACGCTCCAATCTATCTGCCTCATGATGAAACTCTCGTTCACGATAATCAAGTTTTGCTCGAGCAATCTCACGCTCCTGATCTAGACGAACCTGCTCCATTTTACGAAGCTTAAATTGCATTGAATTCTGAAAGTTTGGATCATGATCTTTAATTTGATCAATCACAACCTGTGGAACTTCTCGAAAACGATCATAAAAATGATCGAACTGTTCTGGCTCATCAATACGTTGAGCAAACTCTTTCAACTTCTCTGTTTTTCGATCCAACACACGATCCTTAAACGACGCATCAAAATCAATCAAATTAAACATGGTGAAATTATAGAGCTCATTACAAACTAATAAAGAGGAGAAGGCATGATCTATTGCGCAGATTGCCAGCACAAAAATGATCTTCTAGTCAATACAACAAGAAAAAGCATTTGCGAGATTTGTGGCGAACAAAATGAATATCATCACATAGGAAATAAATTCCTGAAACGAGAAGGCTTCAGCACAGACCCTTCAAATTACACACCAAAACACCCACAAGAAAGATTCTTCGAATAACAAAACCCCGCCAATGCGAGGTTTTTTAATTCACTAATATTTAATATTATAAATCCATTTCTGGATCATCCATGCACGCCTTATATTTATCCATCCCAACCAAAACACACTCTCCATCAATAATCCCACAGCCAACTCCTTTATTTACAGCATTACAAACATCCCCTTTAGACAGAAAAAACAAACACTCTCCAGTAGATTGAGAACCACATGAAATATCGTTTATATCCGGATGACACTGTTCAATATGACAATCAGCGGAACGAGGATCATCGAATGCTAAAATCTCCACAACCGGTTCATTAACACCACACCCAGCACCAACTAACATAAAAACAAATATCAAATATCCTAAATGCTTCATATACTTAAGAATGTTTATGAGATAATTTTGCAGTCACACTCACCAATGTAAGTGGAATAACAAGCACAACCATAGCTGCTGCAGCAATTATAAAACTCACTTGAAATACATTTACTAATAAAACTAACACAGAAAATAACAACAACTTAGAACTCATCGCTGCTGTATTTCGAAACGTAGAAGCTGTAAGCGCATCACTATGCTCCCCCAACTCATACAAACGACTATCAGTTGGAATAATAATAAATACACTAAACAAACCAACCAAGAAAATACTAGCATAGAAAAACAATGTACTTGATAACATCAATCGCAATATCCAAATCAAAGCAATCGCTATTGCAGCAATAATTACAGACTTAGTCTGCGCTCGTTTTTTAATATGACCTGCAAAAAAAGTAAAAATAATAGTAGTAACTGAAACAATAATCGGAACAATTGCAACAGATTCAAACGTTTCAAAAGCCAAGAAAATAAATAATGGCCACATAACTCCTTCTGCAACACCATGAATCCCATACAACGCAGTTGTCACATAATCTCTCAAATCTCGCCAAGTCTTAAAAAACTCATGCAAACTCATCTGCTTTCCTTTTGGCTTATCAATTACATGCTTCATATTCAAAAGCGGCAAAATCGACAAAACCAAAACAAGAATACTCACACCAATCAAAATCTTATCACTAAAGAAAATCAAAACAGCAGCACCAAACGCTGGAGCCAAAATCCCTCCAATCATCTTTACTATATAAAAAATACTTGTATCTTTCGCAGACGTGTGGCGCTTTTTACTACTCTCCATGAAATAATAAATATGCGCAACCCAGTAAAATGCATCATACAATGCAGATGCTAGAGCCAGCATCGTCAACCAAAACCAACTTTGTGGCGGCAAAGTATAGAGAATAATAAAAAACACAATTGAAAAAAGCGTACCCAACACAATCACATTACGCGCTCCAATCGCACGCACAAACCATCGTGCCACAAAATTCAGCGGAACATCAAACAAATAATACAAAAAATAAAACACCATCACATCAGCGATGGAATAATCAATCGTCAAAAGTAATATCGGAATAAACACCGCAATCAAAGATCTACCGAATTGATGCAACCACACAGACAACTCAAACAACCAAAATTCACTGTGCATCAATTCACGAAAATGCGTACGATGATAAAGATGAAATAACTGCATGAAACTATTATAGCACAAATAAAAAAAGGCGGCTCAATAGAACCACCTCTCCACCCACAACACCTTAATCACTGAAACACCCACGACGCAAGTGCATAGCACGGCCATCGCACAAGCAGAACAGCGAAGTCACAAAACATGACGTTCGTAAAGCATTTCACCACCGACCCGAACAATGTTCGTTCGGAGGGTACATGCGTGCTGGAATGTAATGTTGTCTCAAGCTACACTAGTCGGTCAACCCTGAAACAGAGTCACACCCAGGCCTCCTCGTCATCTAGTTCAGACTAGCCTGGGGGAAGGGACACACCCCACAATCGGATCTCGCACCTCTCGATACGGCGCTTCTCACAATACAGGTCACCCCGCAAGCAATCCACGCAGCGCTCTATCAACAACCACAGTACAATAACACAACATCCCGGTTATGTCAATACCAAACCAAAAAAGACCCCGAAGGGTCTTTTTTATGCGAATTAATCAGCACTCAAACTCTTATCTATTGTAATCGAAGCTGCGCCATTTTTCTGACCCGACACACTATAATCAGAAGTAGATGCAATATCCGTACCAAATCCATAATTCACAAAAAAGGCAACGTTTATATCATCAACATTCTTTGCCCAATTCGCTCCATATAAATCTGCCGCAACCCCAGCCGTTTTCACCCACTTAAGAACACCGTTTTTCGCAACTGCATACACATTCACATCAGATTGAATCTTCACCAATTTCACGCCAGGACGATACGTAACATTTCCACCCAACTTCATAGAAGCCAAAGTAGATGCCGCAATCGTCACAACCAACCCACCCTTATCTTTGGTTTGCAATTCAGCCTCTGTATACCATGACAAGAAAACTTTCTGATGAGGAAAAACATATCGATATCCATCTTCTCCCACATAATACACTGCCGTATCACCTACTTTCTTCACCAACATCCCGCCCGTCAAACCTGTTGGAAGCGACACTTTCTTAGAAGGAGTTTTTGGCGGAGGAGTAACAATCCCATCAGAATCGCCAGTCGTATCTTTATTCACCACAATATCATCAGTAAATATCGGTGTAACAGATCCATTACTTGCAGCCATCATCACATATAATGTTTTATTTCCTGTACCACTTGCCAATATCCATGTTTTAGATGTTTTAAATGTCTCCCAACTTGCTCCAAGAAAATCAGAACGATTTGAAATCGCCATCTTCGTCGCATTATTTGCAGCTAATTTCAATGTTACAGTTGATGAATTTGTTGATGCTTGTCCGCTATTTGTTGTGATTGAATAGCCAGTTGGATATCCACTCCCCTGCTCCTTCAAAATAATCGAATCACATACTATAGATGAAGTTAAATTTGTTAAAGAATTTTTGAACTGCGCACAAACCTGCTTCACACCCAAACCAGGCAACAATTCCCATGGCTTGTTCAAAGCAATTGATTGATATGAACCTGCATCGGATAAATCACTCTTCGTTCCATATCGAACTTTATCAGCATTATTTGCCGAAACAGCAAGCGTGACATTAATTGTTTTCGTTGTAGGAACGCCACTTTGAATAGATATTGACCCAGTAGGAGCAGTTGTTGTTGGAGCTAATTCAATAGATGCTGATGTCACATCAGTAATCGTGGTAGCATTACTTCCATACATGACATATACCGTTTTTTGTCCTGCTCCAGGTGAAAGAAACCAATCATACACAGAATTGAACTCAAGCCACTCTGATCCTTCAAACGAACTATCATTCGAAATCGCCATTCCTGAAGCTCCATCTGCTCCCAACTGTAATTTCACTAATTGCGTATTCGTTTTTTGCGCACCATTATTAATCGATAATGACGGATTAATAGGAGCATCAGCACCACTAGTCTTTAAAATGATACTATCGCAAAGTACAGCAGAGTAAGCTCCGCTTGTCACATTTTTTACACGCGCACACATTTGTTTCGTTCCGGCTGGAGGTTGAAGCAAATGCTCAATAGTTACTGCACCATCACCAAAGAAAACTATTGGCTCCGAAGCATTAGTCATTTGAGAATTTGTAGCTAATTGAATTTCATCCCCATTAGCCGTAATTAGCGACAACGTCACATTTGCAGCTGTAGTTTCAGCAGCACCATTATTGATGGAAAATGAACTAATAGTTGGCGCACCAGCAGGTTCAGCTCCAATAGTATATGACCATACACGTGGCAATGCATCACCTTCGGGATTATCAGATAGCGCTAATGAACCATTAGTCTCATCAGCGGTAATCGTGACGGTATATTGAGTGTCGTACGCTTGATCTTGAGGAGTAATCGTGACAACCTCACTATTGGTAGACCAAGATAAACCCAATGGCACAACAGGATCAATTGTGACTTGGGCTGTGTTAATATTCATGGATTCTGAAAACGTAACAGTAATAGGAGCATCTTTAGCCACAACCCCAGCAGGAGAAACAGATTTTACAACAGGGTCAATAATTTCGGTTGTAACAACAGAATTAGTTTGCACAGGATTACCATATTCATCTGTCATGGTATTTAAAGAGGTAGCTGCAAAATTATGGTACCCAAACGATGCAATGTCACTTGATACAGGTTGGGCATACAATATAACGTACTTCAAACCAGCAGCCTTCAAAACGCCTGTTATATCAACATCGCCAATAGTTGTTAACCCATTTACAGGAACCGCTTCTACTGACCAATGAGATGAATGAAAATCAGCACTTGGATAGGTAATATTTTCACTAAATTCAAGCGCTACATGATCCACCACACCAGTTTCAGCAAGATTCTGCCACCTCGCACTCACCAAAGAAGGACCCATTGTATCCACCGCAGATGAATCAGATGATCCAACCTGCGCACCAGACCGAAACCACATGGTCAATGTTCCTTCAGAAAGTACGGCAGGATCTTTTGCTTTAACGTAAACATTTGAAATTGTTACCTGGTCAGCCGTCATACATCCAGCACCATTACCAAACGTCAACACATCAGATGTCGCAATCGGCGGAGATGTAACAGAAGTCTGTCCGTTGTTACCAACAACAATATGACCTGCTGATCCAACATCGAATTCAATAGGATTTGTAGAACTACCATCACTAGCTGTATATGTCATGAACAACAAACTGGACCCAGCAGTAATTTCATTATTAAAATCACACGTCAAAACAATGTCACTCAATTGAACAACACCAGACGTAGTACTGATGGTATCGGCGGCTTCCCCTCCTGTAATTGTGAGGGCTGACGCATCAGAAACAAACATAAACGCAGCCATCAACGGCAACGCAAACGCAAGAGATCGAAAAAATCGCATACTCAAAAAATTATATATAGAAAATCATTATACCACACAATACAAATATATTTTAACGAAATTAAAAAAACACCTTCATGAGACGCATTCAAAAAGAAAAAATGTTATCCACAAAAATGTTGTTTACAACTTTACAACAGAATATGATAAAATAAGTATAAGGTATTAAGTATCAAGAATAAAGTATGCTTACTACCAACGTAAGTGCCATTCTCAAAATCATGCAGAAAAGAATGTTTTATAACACCACAAACAAAGCAAAAAACAAAATAAAATAAGTCACATACTTTATTCTTGATACTTAATACTTGATACTTCTTTCTATGCAACAAGAACAAGCACAAAATATTTTGCGAACCGGGGCGAATGTTTTTTTAACAGGCGAGCCTGGTGCAGGAAAAACACATACAATTAATGCGTATGTGGATTGGCTACGCGCTCATCGCATAGAACCGGCAATTTGCGCATCAACCGGCATAGCTGCAACACATATCGGAGGCTCTACAATTCATTCGTGGGCAGGGATTGGCATTGCAGAACATATGTCTCGCCACGATCTTCATGCAGTTGCGAGCAGAAAAACTACACAAAAGAGAATGGAAAAGGTTTCAGTACTCATTATTGATGAAGTCTCCATGCTCGCCGCATACGTAATAGAAAATGTTGATGCAATCCTAAAACTGGTGAAAAAAAACAGCGAGCCGTTTGGAGGATTACAAATAGTATTCGTCGGAGATTTTTTTCAGTTGCCACCAGTTACACAAACAGAACAAAAAAGTTTCGCATTTCAAGCAGAAGCATGGGAAGAAGCTAATTTAACTACGTGCTACATTTCAGAACAATATAGACAAGACGATTCAGAATTTCTTTCATTACTTTCCGCAATTCGTACAAATTCATTAAAAGAAGAACACAAAAGCATGCTGCAGGATCGTACGATAGCAACACATGACGCCCCTGATAATGTTCCACATCTACACACACACAATAGAAATGTAGATCGATACAACAGCAAACGACTCTCACAAATTCCCGGAGTTTCAAAAACATTCACGATGAGCGAGAAAGGTTCAAAAAAACGAATCGAGATTTTACAACGCGGCTGCCTATCCCCCGCCGAACTCACACTCAAAAAAGATGCAACTGTAATGTTTACCAAAAATGATCCTGCGCAAAAGTTTCATAATGGAACATTAGGAACAGTTCATGATTTTGATCTAAAAACACAATTGCCAATAGTAAAAACGCACGAAGGAAAAACAATCAATGTCATGCCCGCAGAATGGACTATTCAAGAAGACGGAAGAATTCGCGCAAGAATTGCACAACTTCCACTACGCTTAGCATGGGCAATAACAGTACACAAAAGCCAAGGAATGAGCTTAGACGAAGCAGTTATGGATTTATCAAACGTTTTTGAATTCGGACAAGGATATGTCGCACTTTCTCGAGTTCGCCGATTATCAGGATTACATTTGCTGGGATACAATCAACAAACTTTTCAAATTGCACCAGAAATTCTTGCACAAGATGCTGAATTTAAAAAATCATCAAAACAAGCAACTGAAGATCCGATCGATCAAACATTACAAAACAAATTCATATTCAACTGCGGCGGAACAATAGAAACAATTTCCAAAAAAGAACGCAAAGAAATTGCGAAAAAGAAAAGCTCTATAAACAAAATTCCAACACGAGTAAAAACTCACGATTTATGGAAACAAGGAAAATCAGTTCCAGAAGTAGCAGAAGAAAGAAAACTCAAAATCACAACCATAATGGGACACATCGAAGAGTTATTTATGGAAGACAAAATCTCTCGCGATGAAGTATTCACACGAATGGTCTCACCAGAACTAAAAACAGCCCTACCAACAATTCACAAAACATTCGAAGAATTAGACACAGAACTATTAACCCCAATAAAAATAAAACTCAAAGATAAATACGATTTCAAAGACCTACGAATCGCGCGTTTGTTGAGGGATTGACCAAATCAATAAACAAATCTACTATGTAATTAACCCCACATATATGGAAACAAAAACAGAAACAAAAATCCTTAAAAAGCTTGATGAGTTAACCGAACATAATACAGTTGTAGATAAAAAACTTGATGAGTTAACCGAACATAATACAGT
>NZCD01000010.1 GCA_002688135.1 Parcubacteria group bacterium | reverse complement strand
TGACATCTACTCTTTCTAGTCCATCAGCCAAGTCGCCTATGGTAGTTGCCGTTAATCCTGTGAATTTTCCAACATCTGAATTGAAATAGAATGGATTGTCAGTTGGAAGTCTAATCGTGCTGTGGTTCAGACGATCCGCAGCGACAACTCTTATTCCAGGCCATATCCTACTGCCGCTTTTAACTTCAACTGACTGTTCAAGCGTGCTTCCCGGACCTACTATTGAGTCATCAACGACTATTCGTTCAGCAAGATTGGCTTGTTCTCCTATGATACTTCCTCGTATCTTGTCGTAGGAGCCAACTTTAGCTCCCTCAAAAATGGATGCATTCTCTATGATTACTTCTTCACCTACTGTGGTGTCTCTCTTAAGAACTGCATAAGGGCCTATTTGAGATCCTTCGCCTATCGAAACGTTGTCTTCTATCAGAGACGGTCCAGTAATCTTGACTTTTTCGCCTAAGAACACATTTTTCCCTATGGGGAGCAATGGCGGATGCTTTTTGTCTTCGCCTTCCCCGTTTAGGCCAAGAACATGTCTTGTCCCAGCAATAAATCCGGCCAAACTTCCCGTATCTATCCACAGCTCATCAGCCACATATCCACGTATTGATCTGTTTTCTCTAAGAAGATGAGGGAAGACATCTCTTCCGAAATCACACTCGCCAGGCTTAACAATATCTAACACTTCAGGTTCTAGACAGTATATTCCTGTACTAGCTAGGTTTCCAGTTTCTTTACCTTTGATAGGTTTCTCTTGGAAGTCAGTAATCTCTCCATTAGAATTGCATTTCACGTTCCCATAATGCCACGGGTCTGCGACTTCTTTGAGAACAATTGTTGCGTCAGCTCCTGATTGCTTATGGAACTTCAAGATCTTGTCGAAATTCATTGTTGTATAGGCATCACCTTGTAATATCATGAATGTGTCTTTCAGTAAATTGCTGACTAACTTTACTCCACCTGCAGTTCCTAGAAAAGTTCCTTCGGGCTCGATGGCATATTCAACCTGTACACCAAATTTTGAACCATCGCCGATAAAGTGCATTAACTGCTCTTTTTGATAGTTTAGCGTGATTATCAAATTCCGAAATCTACACTTCACTATTTGCGAAGTAAGGTGTTCTATCACTGGCTTCGTACCCAAAGGTATCATAGACTTTGGACGTGTCAGGGTGAGCGGCCGAAACCTAACACCTTCACCGCCTGCTAGTATTACTACTTTGCAAGCTGTCACTTTATTTCACGAAAGTTAGTGAGTTAATTTGGAGTTTTGGGAGTATTTAGCCTTTGCCGAGGAATAATGTTTGTTTATAATTGCTCATAGTAATTATTGTTATATTATGTAGATTAATGGATCAATATTGGATATATGTGTGTGAGATCAAGAATGGACGATGTTCTTGTTATTGACAATGTATGCTTCTTACACAATGAAAATGGTCAATTACCCTGCTCGAACAAGAACCGACGTTGGACCTGCATAGAAACCGAATTTCGACACGCATTAGCTAATACTTAATCTCGACCACTATGGTTTACCAAAGTAATGCGATACCTGCTAAGAGAGCTAGAAGCAGTTCATGGAATGATTCTTAAATCCAAGAAAATCTATATTATGCTTGATTTCGACGGCACGCTCACACCAATCACAAACGATCCAAGACTCGTAACACTTTCCGTTGATACTAAAGCTGTCCTACGTCAATTGAGTATTGACTCTCGATTCGTTCTTGTCATTATTTCCGGGAGATCAATGGGTGATGTCCGAGAATTAGTTGATGTGGAAGGTTGCGTGTATGTAGGAAACCATGGCCTCGAGATGTCCGGACCGGCCTTAAGTTTCGTTCATGCCGATGCTGCTGGGATGTCTAAACTTTTATTGAATATTTCGTCTGAGCTGACAAAAACAGTTTCGAAGAAAAGGGGCTTGATAATTGAGGACAAGAGATTAACCATGAGCGTTCATTATAGGAACGTTCCACGGCAAGACGTTCCAGGAATCCGCGCTGCTGTGCGGAAGGTCGTTCGTCGACACAAGAGCGTGGAAATCACGTACGGAAAGAAAGTTATGGAGGTAAGGCCAAGAATATCCTGGAACAAGGGCACGGCAGCAAATTGGCTGATCGAGCGATTCGGTGACGGGTTGCCTCTGTATTTTGGTGACGATCGCACTGACGAGGATGCTTTTTCTGCATTAAGGTACGGAATTACCGTTTTAGTGTCGCAAAAATGGAGATCATCAAACGCCAAGTATTATGTCAAGAGCACAGAGGAGGTGGTTGCTTTCCTAAAGTCGATGATCTCTCCAGAGTAATAGTAGTGTGTTCTTGCTTTGTCATGTTCTTAGTGGGTTTTGTAATGATCTATGGACTCTTTGAAAATATCTTGCAATTTTTCCAAGACTACCTCTACGAAGCATTGTTTGGCAGAGTCAAAGCCGTTGACGCCCATTTGCTCGGATTCTTCATGTTTAGAAAGAATTACTCCAAGCTTGGTCGCTAGGTCGTCTGTATCACCTGAGTTGAAGGTGTAGCCGTTCACTTGGTCGTTGACTAGTTCTGACGACCCAGCTCCTTTGCTGACAATAACTGGCTTCTTGTGTAGCCAACCCTCTATTGTGGTTAAATTAAACCCTTCAATACGCGAAGGAACAACTACTGCCTTCGAGAGAGAATAAAATCGCCCAAGATCAACGTCATATATATGTCCAGTAAAGATAACGTGCTTACGGATTTTGAGTCTAGTTGAGAGACTCTCCAACCTGGATTTCCATGTAATGGCCTTGGGATGAGCGAGGCCACCAATCTGACTCCCTGTAAAACTTCCATTGCCCACGAGTACTATCTTTAGATGTGGATGCCGTTTCATTATCTTACTTGCAGCTCTGATTATGATATCTTGACTCTTGACCTCGTCCATCCGTCCAACAACCAGGATAACCTCGTCATCAGAGTCGAGCCCAAATTTCTCTTGAACTGCTTTGATGCTCCTTTCTGACACTTTGCTCCATTTGTCTCGTTCGATATATGGATAAACCTGGTAAGCCCTACCACGATAGCCGGCATGTATTAGTCCTTCAAGGTCGCGGCGAGTACTGACTATTATCGAATCAAATCCTTCAATACTTTTCACAATGAATGTCCTAAGCCTTTCAGTAACAGTTTCAAGCTGGAATGGGATATGCCACCGGAAGACTGTCGGAGCGCAAGCACTGAGAAGGCTACCTATTGGCAGCTGTTGAAAGTCATGTATGAAGTATAGATCTGATTTTTCACGTAGATCCAGCATGCAGCGTGCGCATAGCCAGTTGTAGGACAGGTAAGCTTTGTATTCTTTCGACTTGAATTCGAGCTGGCCTAGTCCATGAATCTCTTTCCACATTGCCTCTTTGAATACGGTGTACGATGACATTTCGCTCTCTGGAATTGTGATATGGTGGAGCGTTATTTTGTCAGCTATTACGCGTGGTGGTGCATTTGGGCCAAGTGATACCCATGAGGGATTTTCTATGACACCTGTTTCCATTAATCGACGAAGAAGAGGGAAGACCATGGCAGTGACCCCGCCCGGGGTGTAGTTGTAGTCCACGCCTTCTGTCAGTTTATCTAGTTCAACTGTATCGCCCAGGTCATCATACCGATCAAGAAGATCCCCGTAAGGTATATTGAATTTGATAAACGGTGTCTGTGTGCTTATGCAGAGTTTCAGTTTGTCAATCATTATCTTACTCACGTAGCATTGATGTATCTATACGATCAGATATAGCTGTACAAATCATTATGCGTCCTAGAAGAACTACCATGGGAAACGATGATTTAGATCTATCACTCATCCTATTGTTCCTAGAGCTTGATTACTAGCTGACAAACCTGATGAAATGTGACGAGAAGCGCGCGACCCTGTTTCCGAATATTCCGTAGTAAGCCTTAAGCCATAGAGTTTGGGAGTTCTTTTATGGCTGCAACTGGGCCGATACCTTCAGAATTACTAGAACTTGTTGTTGCTGGCATAATCTTCGCCTCTTCGATCGTTGTCGCCTATATTGTCAGAAAGATGGTCAAGAAATATCTTTTGGGATATGCATCGGGGACCAAGACAACTGTTGATGATGTAATCGTTGGGACACTGAGCCTTCCCATCTATCTTTCGATAACCCTAGTAGGAGCTAACCTAGCGTTACGGAACATTAACACTCTCCAGCCTCTCCTATCAATCATAGATCGCGGGTTCTTCGTCCTCTGGACTCTCGTGGGAGGCTACCTTACCTATCGAGTGGTCCAGTTTGTACTGATCACTATAGCTGAAAGGAGTAAGATTCCTCCTACTCCTATCCACTCCATTCGGAACGCTACGAGGTGGATAATCATGATTGTCGTCAGCGTGATACTCGTGGGTATATCGGGAGCCGATACTTCTGGGATAATTCCTACTCTATTGCTCGTACTGGGGAGCATAATATTCCTCTCGTTCGCAGCATGGAGCATCCTTGCAAACGTGGTTGGTGGTTTTGTCATCATGATTTGGCGTCCTTTCAAGATAGGTGACATCATCAAAATAGAACCTGATGGATACACTGGAGAAGTTGTTGATGTTAATTTGATGTTCTCTAAACTCAAATCTAAGAATGAAGAGATCATAAACATTCCAAATACGTTAGTCCTTCAGAAATTCGTCAAGAATCTAAGCACGCTTGGCATACACATGTTGCAATTTGAATATCAAGAAAACACTTCTGTACCTAGAGGGAAAATGGAAACTACTCTTCTTGAAGCCGCTATGAGTACGCCCGGTATTCTGGAAAAGCCAGAGCCCCGTGTGTCTGTGAAGGAGGTACGCGATGGAAAGGTCACCTATGAGCTAACTGGATATTCTAAGGAGATCCTCAAGCTTGATGATATTGATTCCACTTTGAGAATCAATATACTCGATCACATCCAGCGCTCTACTGGGGGCAATTCTGGTGGAATCCAAGACCATTCTATGGATTAGACTTATTAGATCGTTTTGAGTGTTTTTTTTGTGGGATTGTCTCTGAACAGCATTGCATTTTATGATGATTTCTTCCTTCGAAAAGGAGGATGTATTTGGTAATCATGAATAACTATGCTGAGATTTCTTACATGGAAGAGCTAGTATGTGAATAGAGGATAGACGACCGTTGAACACTTTCTCTTCGTTTTCATACTAACTGGTGAACCGCCTTGGATGCAGCTGAGTTAGCTATCATTCGTACTGTTGTTGGAATTGCTTTACTGGTTTTCATAGCCAGAGTGTTGGGGACCGTCTTCAAACACTTCAAGCTTCCCGAAGTCGTTGGAGAAGTAATTGCAGGTATGATTTTCGGTCCTACTGCTCTTGGTGGAGCTATCTACGTTCTAGATGCCCCTTTGATAGAACACAACGAGCTCCTGACTGCTTTTTCAGTAATGGGTGGCATCATTATTCTCTTTGCCGCTGGTCTTGAATTTACCTTTGCAGACTTTCGTAAGGCTGGGGTTGCTGCATTTGTTATTGGGGCAGCGGGGGTTATCGTCCCCTTCTTTCTGGGGTTCTATGGGAGTACACTGATACTTGGCTTCGAGTGGCCGGCTGCAGCTCTGGTGGGAGCTACTCTTACGGCAACTAGTATTGCTATCACCATTAGGGTCTTGGAGGAACTGAAGGTTAACCATACTGCCGAGGCGAAAATAATGGTTAATGCTGCTATGATTGATGACGTTCTTGCGCTAGCTGTCTTGGGAGTGATAGCATCAATTGTTCAGGGTGGTACAGTGCCCGACCCCGTTCAGATTATCGGTGTTACGGTTGCTGCGGTTGGAATTTGGTTCGTAATGCTCGTAGCTGCCGTGTTCATTCTTCCGCGTGTAGTTAAGGTGACAACTCTGTGGAAGTCTGAGGGCGTTGTTGAGCCCTTGGCTACCGCGTTGGCATTTGGTCTAGCTGCATTAGCAGCTATTGTGGGGCTTTCACCTATAGTGGGGGCCTTTGCAGCAGGGATGGCTCTAGCGGGATCTCACGCCATTCATCAGATACGGGAATATATTGACAAATTGAAACTCATCTTCGGGCCTCTATTCTTCGCCGTTGTTGGTTCCCTCTTCGATCTAAGAGAGGTCCTTAGTGTGGACTTTGGAGTCGTAATACTGATCACTACATTAGCTATAGTGAGCAAATTGATAGGCGCGGGTCTCCCGGCCATGAAGCTTCTCAAAGACCGACAAAAGGGTTACAGGGTAGGACTGGGAATGATATCACGAGGAGAAGTTGGCTTTATCATAGCCGGATTGGCCTTGGCAAATAATATTTTCGATCAAGGGACTTACAGTGCTGTTCTCCTTGCAGTCATGATCACTACGATAGTATCCCCCATATGGCTTCGTCGTGCCTATAGAAATAACATCCCAATTCCAGTCTAGGATGGCGTTATCAAATTTCCGAGAGAGATTTTACCGACTATCTGGTTCTGCACGCCACAAATCTATGTGCCAAGTATCGCAAACATGCGAGGACATTCTATGATCTTAATCTCTCATGGAATTTATTGTTGGACTAAGCATGAATAAATGACACTGATATAATTCGAATTCAACAAAATGCTCTCGAAAATCCTAATCGCTAACAGAAGTGAGATAGCTCTGAGGATTATTCGTGCATGTAGAGAGCTCGGTGTAAAAACTGTGACGATCTTCTCTGATGCAGATCGGTCATCGCGACACGTGTCAGCTTCTGATGAATCTTATCCGATCGGTCCTGCTCCAGTCTCGGAGAGTTATCTTAACAGCGACCGGATCGTCGAATTGGCCAGTAAGGTGGGTGCGGACTCCATACACCCAGGATACGGCTTCCTCGCGGAGAATCATGATTTTGCTGATAAATGTGAGAAGCAAGGCATAATCTTCATCGGACCATCAAGTAAGACTTTAGCCTTGGCCGGTGATAAACTGACGTCGAGAGAAGTCTTACGTAAAAATGGTATAGCAGTCCTACCGGGGAGCCGAGAGGTCATAGTGAATTCATCACGGGCACTTGATGTAGCTGAAGATATTGGTTGGCCTCTGCTTTTGAAGGCTGCTTATGGTGGTGGTGGCAGAGGGATTAGAATAGCTAATAGTGCTCAAGAGCTTGAGGATCTTTTCGATTCGGCAAACATGGAAGCTAAGGGTGCTTTCGGCATGCCCGGGATGTATCTTGAAAAATATCTAAAGTCCCCGCGTCATATAGAATTTCAGATTCTACGCGACAAGAAAGGACATTGTGTCCACCTGGGCGAAAGAGAATGTTCAATCCAAAGAAGATTCCAGAAATTAGTAGAGCTCTCTCCATCTCCTATTGTAGGACCAAAGATTCGAGCTCAGGTGGGAGAAATTGCCAAGAAAGTGGCTAGAATCGTTGAGTTCCAGAATGCAGGAACTATGGAATTTTTGGTTGATCAGGACTTGAATTTTTACTTCATTGAAATTAACGCGCGTCTCCAGGTTGAACACGCTGTAACGGAGATGGTTACCGGTGTCGATATTGTCAAAGAACAGATTAGAATTGCTAGCGGGAGCGACTTGAGCGTTGATCAACGAATGGTATGTCTACGAGGTGCAGCAATAGAGTTTAGAATAAATGCCGAAGATGTGACTAGAGAATTTCAACCCGTTACTGGCAATATAACTGACCTTGATCTACCTGGAGGGCCTGGCGTCAGACTCGACACAGCAATTTACTCCGGCTATCATATTCCTGAGTACTACGATTCGATGGTCGCAAAACTCATTGTCTGGGGATGCGACGCAATGGAGGCACAGAGCAGAGCACATCGTGCTCTTTCAGAGTTTATAATCGGTGGCATTAGAACTACTATTCCTCTCTATCTCGAAATAATGCGTTGTGATGCTTTTGCACGTGGAGAGTTATCTACTGATTTTATAGAGCGGGAGCACCTTGTCGAGAAGATGTCGAAGAAAAATATTGAACTAAGCGATGACTACCAGATCATTGCTGGAATTGCATCTGCTATACACCTCTCTGGAAAAACCCAGGGATTATCTTCCCCCAAACAGGCTCCAGTAGTAGATCGGAAAACCAAATGGTGCGCTGAACAGCGTCAAATAGAGGAGAAATTTATCGGATATGCGGAAGGTCTTTAGTTTCTCCATTGGCGGAAAGACTATCGGGGTTAACTTTGAAGAGCTCCCTGAGGAAGGATCGTATAGATTTGAAGTAGAAGGGAAAAACCGAACAGTCTTCGTCTATACAATCACGAAAAATGAGTATCTGCTCATTGTGGACGGAAAACCCTGGCCAGCTAGAATCGTCGCGGATGATCAGGACAGGCTTGTAATAGATCTGAAGAATATTCAGATCGGGGTTGTTAAATCGTCGACTCAGTCGATACAACCAACTCGTTCCGGGACCGCCAATAGCGACACATTACGTGATCCCAATGCGATTACCTCGGAAATTCGTGGTAAGGTCGTCAAGGTTCTAGTTAGTGCACACCAGAATGTTGAACAAGATCAACCAATAGTGATAGTGGAGTCAATGAAGATGCAGGCAACAATTCGTTGCGATCGGGCAGGAACAGTAAAAGACGTGCTCGTCACTGCCGGTAATGGCGTGAAACCTGGGGATGTTCTAGTTACATTTGATTAGCGATATGATGTTAGAATTGTCTTCTCGAATGTATCTAACATCTCTACCAATCTATTCATGGACGAATAAATGAAAAGAAGTTCAAATTGCGTTACACCAGCTGAAAGAAAAGCGTCGATTTTTATTCTCATCTCAGATGGTGAGCCAATAAGGAAGCGACTCCCAGTTTCGTCAAAGAGTTCTTTCCGTTGGAATGCGTCTAGTTTCTTAGCAATTGTAAGCTCCGCATTCTTCCAAGCTGTTTGACTTGATTCGTCTATTGATGCAAAAGTATTTGCCACAATCTGAAAGCTAGTTTCGTTTCTACCCATTGTATGTGCTACTTCTTCAAGATTCTTTACTCCAGCTTCGATCTCTTTCGGGTTTAGATATCCAGGGATCCAACCATCACCTAACTTGGCTGCTCGTGTAGTGGCAGCCTTACTTGCTCCTCCGATCAAGGTGAGGGGACGCGGTTTTTGTGACGGTTTCGGATAGATGGCGACGTCATCGAAATGAACATGTTTGCCATGATATGTGGCGAGGGGTTGGGACCAGATAGTGTTCATTGCCTCTAAGTATTCATTCACGATCTCG
>NZCD01000009.1 GCA_002688135.1 Parcubacteria group bacterium | reverse complement strand
TGAAAATTTTGTTTGTTGATGATGAACCCTTCATTCTGCGTTTTTCGCAGAGATTCTGTAAGGCTGTCGGACATGAATGCGTGACAGCGCAAACAGTTGAGGAGGCAGAAAAAATCATTAAGGCAAATGGAATAGATTTGGCAGTATTCGATACCGAGATTGGTCGAAGAAAGGGATTTGAGCTGGTGGGGTTGTGCAAAGAGGTGGGGTTGTCATTTATTGGATCATCAACCGATGCTACATATAAGTATCAATGGCTAGACCTAGGCGCTCTATACTTTCTGGAAAAACCTTATAGAAAATCCGAATTCAATGCGATGATCGAAGCCTCACAAAAAAAATCGTAAAAAGATCCACCTACGGGTGGTTTTTTATCAATACTAATTCAGATGAGTTAGTACAAATGAATAAACATTTTGCCCAACCACAATGTATCCAGCCTGTTTGTCTTCCTGAATGGCAATATCTTCTGGCACTTTATCAAATACATACTGTAGCTGCATTACTCCGCGTTTATTCAAAATCACTAATCTACGTCGAGATGGCTCGAGAATATATAAGAATTCAGAATCCGCATCAGTCCAAATGCGTGACGCTTTTGAAAGTTGAGGGTCAATTGAATCATCATTAAATGGCTCGCGCACACCTTTAAAAAATTTGTGGATAGTAGAGCCTGAATCCAAAACATATACATTCCCATCAATCACAATATCCGTTGGATTCTTCAGTGGTGATTCCTCGCGAAGCCACGCAGTTCCACGTGCAAACCCCGATGCGCTCGGAGCATGTCGCAAGATATTTCCATTGCGCGTTACACTATATAAGCGAGGACCATATTGCTGCGCAGCAACAAGTGTACCAATTCCTTCTGATGCTAATTCAGCATTACTCAACGTATTCCCGTTAGAATCAAACAACATAATCGTACCATCCGTAATATAAAGCAGTCCGTCATCTGCATACGACACAACAGACGAGTCAGTAAGAGATGAAGAAAAAGAGATCTGCTTGTCCAATCCAATATTCACTACATGCAAATCATCACTCGAAATAAGTTGATCATTAGAAACAAATACACGCCGCCGACCTTGAGATGCATCTGCGGAAAATGCAATTACAGAAAGAGCAGTATCCTTTTCTTTAAGTATTTCAGTGCGTAGCGTTTGAAGTTGTGAATCTAATGTTGCGATAGTGGTGGTGTATTTTTTTGCGTCACGTGGTAACTGTGCAAGTAAAGATTCGGCTTGATTCAATTCATGTCGTGCTCCCAAACCATCTCCAAAAATAAGTTTTGATTCCGCTAATTCCAGATGTCGTGAAAACTCCTCTATCGTTGTATCAACTAAAATTGCTGCAGTGTGTTTGTTTTCAAGATGTCGAGTAATGACAAGTCCAGCAAAAAATAATATTAAGGCAATGAGTGCGCCAAGAAGTGCAATTTTACGTCTGCGAGTGAGATGGGAAAATCTTTTTCCAACAGCACGAATGAATGTTTTAAATGGGGAAAGGATGCGTGTTGCAATCCACAAAAGACTCAAAAGGAATGTTCGAGTAACACGAAATGAAACAGTTTTTGTTTTGGCATGAACTGCTTGAGATGTACGATGAGTTGTAATGCGGCGAAAAAATGAGGAGATGGCGTGCTGTATAGAACAACATCCTTTCACAAGAAATTGCGGTGGACGAAGCCAGCGAGGTGTTACGCGAGAAAGCCACCTAAAAAATCGAGAAATACCACGAGCGACTGCAGAGTAGATACGTGTAATGAATCCGATAACCATACGAAAGCATTTCTGTGCGCGTGCAAACGGAGCAAGAAGTTTCTCGGGTGGTCGCGCAACATAATCTGATAATGACTGATGAGATTTAGCATCTTGAATTGAAGGACGATGTGTGTATGATTCTAATAGTACTCCTGCACAATGTGGATTTCCTTTATGATCAAATTTTCGTTTCATCCGATCCCAAACCTCTGCAAGATTTGTTGTGCGTTTTGAGAGTAGTTGTATAAACACATCATTGCGACCAAGATTTCGAATCAAGCTTGTTCCTAAAATAGCTCGCGCTCCAACAGGAAGAGACCCACACACAATACTTTCAAAAAGAGTATCACTAGACCCACCCTTGGAACGAGGGCTAATAACCGGCACAATCCGTTTTTTTGAATCATGCATCATAACCATATTTCCAAAACTAGAACCACGATCTGCAATGCATAACTTACTACCCCGAGCCATACCCACAATGAGTGTGGAGGAGGTGATTAGTTTGATATCAGTTTTACTAAATTGATTATGCCAAAAATCATTCAAATGAGTGAGTGTTTCATCCAGCACAAATTCAATATCTATATTTTCTTGAGAGCGCATGGTTTCACGAATTTTCTGGTGAATAAATCCGTGCAAAGTGATGATAGGCTTTAGTGGTTGTTTGCGAGAACTCATCACTTGAGCAATGGTAAATACATGCCATGCATCAGAACCCTCTCCATATGACTCATGACGAACTAAACATGAATCCTCCTCACGAACATCAAGAAGAAACGGGAAAACCCGCACGCGAGAAGGCTGTATTTGCTTTGATTTGGTACCAGTCATATGCGCTGCATACTAGTGTGTAGTATACTTGAATTTCAGAAGCATTTCCAATATGATGTATCTGTATACTAAAGGGCACTATGATTATTGAACAACTTTTTGGCTCAACAACTCGATGGAAGCTCATGTGGCTTTTTTTGCAGCACCCAGAACAGCATTACTTTGTACGTGAATTAGTACGCACTACAGACTCGCATATTCATGCGGTTCGTCGTGAGTTGGCGCACTTAGAAAAGCTTGGATTTCTCAAAATCGCAGAAGGTTCTAGTGATATATTCGAAAGTGAAGCTCAACAAGCAAAAAAGAAATATTATGTGCTAAATCCGGAGTTTATGATGCTCGATGAGCTCAAGGCTCTGTTTGTAAAAGATGGTGTACTAGGCCAGCAGAACTTCGTTGACAAACTCGAAAATTTAGGTAAGGTTGACTACCTGCTGCTCTCTGGAAACTTCACAGGTGATGATACGGCAGATATAGATATGCTTTTGGTGGGTTCAATACCAAAAGATAAACTAGATAAAACTTGTCAGGAATATCAAAAAATATTCGATCGAGAAATGAGATATAGTCTCATGACACACAAAGAGTTTCAGTATAGAAAAGATGTGGTCGATCGATTCTTATATGGTATCTTTGAACACAAACATGTCGTCGTTACAGACAAACTCAAACAAGATTAATGTGGTGTTCGGTGCAGGGACTGACTTGATCAGAATACACTTGCGCATCGACAACTCATGGTCTTCATACGAACAAGAAGGAAGAGCACAAAATGTGCTCATGTTTTTAAATACGACCTTAGAGAAAGAAAAGTGTTCGATCGATCAGATTGATGAAATAGGTGTGGTTATGGAAGGAGAATCATTTACAGCAACACGTATTATCACCGTAGTTGCCAACACGATAGGATACATGAAAAATATTCAAGTAAGATCACTGCCCAAGGAGTTCGCTACATCTGATGACCCGCAAAAAAACAAGCTCTGGGGCGAAACAGCCCCAGCCGAGTTTGTGCTCCCACAATACTCCGGCGAACCCACCATCACCCTAAAAAAACCACTCAATCCTCAAGCCTCAAACCTCAATCCTCAAAACATATGACCCCACGATCAGAATACAGAATGTACGAGATGATATTGGGAAGCATTGTATGGCTCGTACTTATAGCGAGTATCGCACTTTCATTTATCCAGCCACTTTGGGCCGCGATTTTTATTATTGTATTTGATTTGTATTGGCTCTTTCGTGTCTCATATTTTGTGATCAATCTGATTCTTGCGTGGTGGAATTTTAAACGCGTCAGCAAAGTAGATTGGCGAGATAAGTTAGAAACAATTCCAGGATGGGACACAAAAGTAAATATAGTAGTTCTGCCAACATATAAAGAAGATGTTTCCGTGGTAGAACACACGCTTACTCAAATATCAGATTGTTCATATCCTGCGCACAAAATGGTAATAGTATTGGCAGGCGAAGAAAAAGACCAAGAAAATTTTAAGAAAATCACACGCGCAATGAAGGAAAAATTTGAGGGTAGATTCCGTGATATTGTGGTAACAGTACACCCAGCAAACATGAAGGGGGAGCTAGCAGGTAAGGGTTCGAATCTGCATTATGTGGGACCAAAGTTAAAAGAGTATGCAGACGAAAATAACATTCCATATAAGGAAGTTATCGTTTCTGCATTTGATATTGATACGATCCCACATCGACATTATTTTTCATATCTCACCTACACTTACTGCACCCATCCAAATCCAACTCGTTCAAGTTACCAGCCCATTCCATTGTATAATAATAATATGTGGGACGCGCCATCTGTTGTGCGTACCATGGCATTTGGTACAACATTTTGGATGTTATCAGAAGTCACGCGACCTTTTCGTATGTGGACTTTTTCGTCTCATTCAATGCCACTCAAAGCTCTTATTGATTGCGGATACTGGCAAAAAAATCTCGTCTCTGAAGATTCCCGCATTTTCTTACAGATGTTTTTGCGATATGATGGAGCCTACGAAGTGACGCCACTGTATTTACCTGTTTCTATGGACACAGTAACAGGTGCTTCAAAATGGGAGAGTATAAAAAACATCTACAAGCAGCAACGTCGTTGGGCATGGGGAGCAGAAAATTTGCCATTCATGTTGTTTCATTTTAAAAGAAATAATCGCATTGAATTCAAAAAGAAATTTCGTTTGATATTCAATTATTTGGAAGGGATGGCATCATGGGCACTCGCACCGATTTTGATTTTAGTGCTTGGAAGATTGCCGCTATGGGTAGGCTCTGACAGTTTTAAAGACTCAATTATTTTTCAAAACACACCACTCGTGCTTGAGCAACTCATGTTTTGGTCAATGATTGGTTTGTTGGTTTCAGCAGGATTATCATTTACACTCTTGCCTAAACCAACACAAAATGTGACTTGGAAATCATATGTGTCGTTAGCATTTCACTGGCTCTTGTTGCCAATCACATTGATTGTATTAGGATCAATCCCAGCCATAGATGCACAAACACGTATGATGACCGGAAATTATCTCGGCTTCAATGTGACAAAAAAATCAAAAAAAGAAATACAAAAAAATCCGCAGTATGTTTAGTAAGAAAAAATCACTCCCTATACTCACATATATTTTTGTTGGAGTGATAGGAATTTTAATTGTGCTGGGCACGGTTGCATTTGGTTTGTACAAATTTGTGGAAAATGAAATTCCGTCATTCATTGAGGAGCAAAACAAGGGAAAAGAGACGAAATCACTTATTGAGATGGGAAAAATCCTTGCGGGATTTGAGGAGGAGAGAACATACTTGGTGTTATTGCAAAATAATCATGAGTTGCGTCCAACCGGAGGGTTCATAGGACAATATTCTGTAATCACTGTTGAAAATGGAAATGTAAAAGAATTTCTCGCCGGTGATGCAGGAGTTCTCGATACTGACGCTCCAACTGGCGTGCAAGTTCCTCGTTCACCAGCACCCCTCAAAACATATCTCTCACAAAACTTCATGTTTTTCCGAGATGCAAATTGGAATCCTGATTTTAAAAAAGCAGCTGCACAAATCGCTCAAATTTATGCATTGGAGCGTGGAGAGAGGGCTGATAAGTTGGATGGCGTGATTGCGATTGATACAAGTGTGTTGGAAGCAATCCTGAAACATTTTGGTCCAGTGAACGTAGGTGATATAACATTTAATGAACAAAATGTTATCGACACATTAGAATACGAAGTCGAAATTGGATACAAAGAAAGAGGAATAGAAAAAAGATATAGAAAATTAATTATTCAAGAAATGGCAGAAAAGTTGATGGCAAACGCAAAAAACGTCTCACCAATTAAACTTCCTAAGTTAATAAAATCTGCACAAACATTAGCAAACGAAAAACATATCGTAATGTTCGATTACGATACAGGATTACAAACATGGTATGAAGGAAATGGATGGGCTGGTACGACAGGTGATTTATCAGACACACATTTTGTCCAGGTTGTAGACGCTAACCTGAATGCATTTAAAACAGATCGAGTGGTGGAGCGAAGTATCGAACATTACATTACTCAAAATAATGAGGTGAGCGTTTCATCACTTTCACTTACTTATAAACATCTGGAAAAAACAGCTGACTACCGAACTAAAGAATACAGATCATACACACGCGTGCATCTTCCAAAAAATGCGAAGATTGTGAGTGTGGATGGTGTAGTTCACGATGAAAATGGAGATATTGGGCATGATGATTATTTGATCGGTAATAAAAGAATTGTAGGATTTTTCCACAAGGTTCCACTCGGACAATCTGAAACTATTACAATAACCTATGAAACTCCTGCTCCGAAGAGTAGTGAAAGTCTGAAATTGTATTATGTGAAACAGCCTGGAACAAACGAACCAAAATTGACGGTTGACGCTCGATTTGGTAAACAAGTAGCGTCGATCAAGGGCGGGGGATCCAAGAAGGATAAAAATTTCACATTTGATGGTGATCTCAAGATCGATAGATATTTTAAGATCGACTTTTAAACGGGTAAGAGTAATGAGTAACGCGTAAAGCGTAAGCGGTGGCGCCTTCGGCGACGAATTATAATTGTCGCTTCGCGACTCATTTCCCTCTTTACTCTTTACTCTTTACGCATTACTAATATTCATGTTCATAAAAAAGATCGGAATTGATTTAGGAACAAAAAATGTGCTCGTCTATGTTCCAAAAAGAGGGATCGTGATAAACGAGCCCTCTGTTGTTGCTATCTCAAAAGAAGATGGAAATGTTTTGGCGGTTGGAGTAGAGGCGCGCGATATGATTGGCCGCACACCAGATTCAATTGTAGCTTCACGCCCGTTGAAAGATGGTGTGATTGCAGATTATAAAACAACTGAAGCTATGCTTCGGTATTTTATTAATAAGGTTGTCGGAGGATTTCGGTTATTTCGACCAGAGGTGATGGTTGCGGTTCCTGGGGGGATTACTTCAACAGAACGTCGGGCAGTTATTGATGCAACGCTCGCATCAGGAGCTCGAGCAGCTTACATTATTAAAGAGCCGATTGTAGCAGCAATTGGTGCGGATATTCCAATTGGATCAGCTTCTGGTCACATGATTATTGATATCGGCGGCGGAACAATGGAAGTTGCGCTCATTTCGCTAGGTGGAATCGTTGCATCTGCATCTGTTAGAATCGCAGGAAATAAATTTGATGGTGCAATTCAAGAATTTATCAGAAAAAAATATGGATTGGCAATTGGCGAGAGAACATCGGAAAAAGTAAAAATTGAAATCGGTTCTGCATTGTATTTGGATAAAAAATTAGTACTTGATATTAAGGGGAGAGATATGGTTACAGGATTACCGCGCATTATGAATGTATCTTCTGATGATGTAACGCAGGCAGTACAGTCAGCACTTGAGGGAATGGTGACTGCGATAAAAGAGGTGTTGAATGAAACTCCGCCCGAGCTTGCAGCAGATGTGATGGATAAGGGGATGATTTTGTCAGGAGGCTCCTCTCAATTGAGAAATCTCGCGCAACTTTTCTCACAAGCAACGGGTGTGCCAGCGTATGTTGCTGATGAGCCATTGTTGTGTGTGGTGAAGGGGACGGGGATTGCACTGGAGAATTTGGATAGTTATAAGAGGTCTATTCTGTCAACTCGGTAGAAAACCTGTTTCGTCTTTTGGTAACGCTCACGTTCCTTACGGAACTTTGAGCAGCTATTCTATAAACTTGGCTGAACGTTATGAAATTGTATATCGACGCATCGCGTGCCAATAAGCCGGAGCGCACTGGGGTAGAATGGTATGCGTTCAAAATGATACAAGCGCTAAAAAAAGTGATACCTCAGGAGACTGGGGTTTTGTTATTGACGAAAGAAAATTTGATGGATGATTTTGGTGAATTTCCAAAAAACTGGAAACACAAAAAATTACACTGGCCATTTCCACGTTTTTGGACACAATTACGACTCTCGTGGGAAATGCGAAAGCACAAAGATGCAATATTGTTCATTCCTGCATCCGCACCTCCATTGATCCATCCAAAACTTGTTGTAACAATTCATGATGTGGGATTTGCTGCTATGCCAAAAGTGTACAGTTGGTTTGATCGAAAATTTCAGGATTGGACTACACGCCGCGCAGTCAATCATGCAGATCTAATATGCACACCATCACAGTTTTCAAAAAACGAAATCAAAAAATATTATGATGCAAAGGATGCTCATATCGCCATCGTCCCTAATGCACTAGTGGTAGATGAAATGAGTACTCCGCGAAAACCATCACAAGCGCTGTTATATATCGGACGTATTGAACACAAAAAAAATATCACAACACTTATTGAGGCTTTTGAGATACTAAAACGTTCTGGAAATAATGTTGAGCTACAACTTGTTGGAAAACCAGGGTTTGGATATGAGGAGATTGCACAGCGCATCGAACAATCAATATACAAAAAAGATATACATTTATTGGGTTATATATCACAGCAGAAAAAAAGCGAATTACTCTCACAGGCTGGAATTCTATTATTTCCATCGTGGTATGAAGGATTTGGAATTCCTATTCTTGAGGCGGCTGCATATGGTGTTCCTGTAATAGCATCCAACATTCCTGTTCATAAAGAGATTGCGGCAGATACTATAACCTATGCACAGGTTGACAATCCTCGTGACTGGGTAAAAAAAGTAGAAGAGATGTTTGAAAGTTATCCACCATCTCAAGATATGATAGATGAAAAAAAACAAATATTAAACCAGTATTCATGGGGAAAATCCGCACAAATTTTTTGGGAAAATGTGCAGAAGTTGCAAACTGTTGACTAGCACTATACAATATAGGAAAGTAAAGAGTAATGAGTAAAGCGTAAGCAGTGTCGCCAAGGGCGACGAATTATTGTCGCTTCGCAACTCATTTCCCTAATTACTCGTTACTCATTACTCATTACTAATTTCAATATGCAAAAACTAGAAAAAGACCTCATAAAAATTGGATTGTCGGAAAAAGAGTCACAAGTGTATCTTTCATCTCTTTCGCTTGGTCCATCGTCAGTTCAAAACATTGCTAAAAAATCAAACGTGAATCGTGTGACAACATATGTAATGATTGAACAGCTCACGCAAAAAGGATTGATGAGTTCATTCACAAAGGGTAAGAAAAAATTATATTCCGCAGAACGCCCAAATCGATTGATGAGTTTAATTCATGAACGCGAAAAAGAATTAAAAGATCAGGAAGCGCAATTTCGTAGTGTAATCCCTCAACTCAACGCAGTCATGGCGCGCTCTGATAACAAAACGCAGGTGCGATTCTATGAGGGTGTTGAGGGCACGAAGGCCACTCATGAATTATTACGAGGGGAGTTGGCTAATGGAGGCATAACTGAATACAGAGAATTTATTGTGCCAAGTTTATCCGATGGGATTTTTGAAGAGGGTGATTCTCCGGCAAGAGACGAAGCAAGAAAATTAATTGTCAAAAATAAGATCAAAGCAAAAAAAATATATTTTCTAGATTCTGATATTGGTCGAAAGGATACGTTTTTTTTCGACACGAAACAGCATGCGAAATATTTACCAGCTGCAAGTTATCCATTGAATTGTGAGATCGGCATTTATGGGAATCTCGTAGTATTTTATTTGGTAAGTGATGACCATAACACAGTGGTAGTTGATGATGAGATTGTTGCCGCAAGTATTAAAATGATGTTTGATATTGCGTGGTCAGTAGCTGCAAGCATTGAGGATTATCCAAAATCTTAGAATGCAACCAAAAAAGAGGCACCATATGGTTGCCTCTCCTTCAGGCCTAAGCCTGATGCCCAACTAGGGCGACGGTGATGATTTTGCTGGGTAAAGCTAGCAGCTGCAGCCAAACCCAAATCCGCTGTCGTTGCCACTTCTGGCGCCAAACCCAAATCCACTGTCACCTTCAGTGGTAGGTTTGCTTGGTGCAAGTACAGAAAAGACTGTAGTAAAAGCACTCATTTTTGGAAATCCTCGGTATAAACTAGAACTAAGAGGATGTACGTTCGGTAGATATCTGTGATCTATGAATCGACAAACACATGTCGTTTTTTTTGTTGATGAAGGGACGAAGCGTCCTGACATATGTTTGAAAGTCACCTTGCTGGACGGAGCTTGGCTGGATTGCACACACGAGGAGTATTGCGTAAGTTGATGAGTCGAGTATCAGTCGTAGGGGAGCAGTATTACTCCGGCGCAGACATGAAACAAGAAGTAGTCATCACTATGTATAAGCAGAGATGGTTTTTGCCATTTCAGCTCGCAACACAACATGTTCAGTGGGAATCCAGGTCGTTGTAGACTCGATTCGCAATTCACTATCTATCGGCGGTGCATCCGTTTGCTTTTTCATCCGGCAAGGTACTTTGTCGTTTTTCTAAAGAACTTTAAGATGGTTAAAATGTACCATATACGTTTTGTTTTGTCAAGATGACAAACATTAGACAACACATTATTATTGTAAATTTAGTAAAAAAAGAACGTTATTAATCTTGATAATTTAGCTTAGATTATAGTAAGTATTGACAAAACACCAAAACCATGCTATTATTTGTGCATGCTTAGTCCCAGGTAGGGTAGCTAAGCCATTGCTATTTTTCACAAAAAACAATTGAATTGGAGGAACTACATGAGTTCAGCACATTTTGGTGTCCGTAAGCGCACTGCCCGTCACGATGCTCTTCATACGCTGGCAAATGTTTGCCAGCGAACGAGCATGTGGGTACAGTTCAAGTTCGGTGGAATGACCTCCCAACGGCGCCTGCCCCAGCATGACGACCACTACTACCGACTGCTCGACATCGAAGTCGAGCCCGTCAGCAGGGAGAGGGGTGGTTTCAAACAGGGCGTGCGACTGTATTTCACGGCGACTCAGCCAGGATACACGAGCAAGGGACGTACGTACCCCGAAGAGAGGATTCAGTTCGTGATCGAGGGAGGCAAGCTGTTCTTCCGCGACGAGAGTGACGCGCGAGCGGAGCTCGACCTGAATCTCCCGAGGTTCGCCCGAGATTCGGACGATGGGATGGTGCTTTCGGCGCTGCTGGCGGAGGTCTTGTACTTCCTCTGGGAGGCCGAGCGGCTCATCTTCTCCGACAAGTCGATTCAGAAGCGCCGGGACGCGGAGAAGACCAAGAAGACCGCAGCCGCAGCCGCCAAGAAGGCAGCCGAAGCCGCAGCCGCAGCCGCCAAGAAGGCAGCCGAAGCCGC
>NZCD01000008.1 GCA_002688135.1 Parcubacteria group bacterium | reverse complement strand
CTGGCTGAGAGGCGCCAATGTCCGGAATTCCAACACAACCCAGAAAGCACTTACAACAATTAGTCTCTGACTTTCCGCCACTTCCACATATACTTCAGCCAGCTTTTTATATGGATACGTGTAAGTTTGCTTAGTGCAACTGCTTTAATTCCTTTTACTTTTGCGCTGTCACGCTGCCAATGATGTCGAATACGAACATCATGTACATAATAAATTGGTTTGTTTGCATTCCAGAATTGTCGGCACCAATCCATATCTTCAAAATACATAAAATATTCTTCACTCATTAGTCCAACTTCTTTTAGGGTTTCACCTCGTACGAACATCGCTGATCCCATAACGCATTCTACTGGGCGGGTTTGATTGTGATCCCAATCCTCCATCAAAAAATGCTGCAATGCTTTTTGTCCTCGTTTTGTATTTCCTAGTTTTGTTCGGCGATACATTGGCACGAGACGCTTTGGAAATCGCCAACATGAATATTGGAGTGACCCATCTGTGTTAATTAATTTCGGTGCACACATACCGATTTTTTTATTGTTCTCCATGAAGGCATACAATCTATTTAACGTGCTTTCCTCAAAGAATACTAAGTCAGGATTTACGACAAAATAGTAATCTGCTTTCACTGCTCGGATTCCTTCATTAACTCCCCCGCCGTATCCGAGATTTTGTTTTAAAAATACAGAAGTGATGTTTGGGCAATTGCTTTGCGTGATTATATTTCTAAGGTGATCTTCGGAATTATTATCTACCACTACAATGCGAATATTTAGTGGCGATTCATCGCATTGTTTTTTCAGACCAGCCAAACAATCACGGACAAAGTCCGCCATTTTGTAGTTTACGATTATTATTGATATGTCGTGCATATAACGTTGTACGTTCTAGGTTTGATAAAGCAGGTACTCGACCAACTGTCATTGCGAGCGTTTTAGCGCGGCAATCTTACATGAGATTACTTCCCCCGCCTTCGCGGGGGCAGGCTCAATATGTAGAGGATTTATAGGCTCGCAATGACATGCTATGTTGTTTTTGCTTTGTTTCTCATCTTATGTGCTTTTCCGATTATTTCGCGCCATGCCAATAATGTTTTTGGTTCTCGTAACAATAGATAGAAAAATTTCGCGATTTCATGTGAAATTATATGTGGAGCGTCTGGCCAGAATGTTTTACTTGTTTCGTTCTTTATTAACATCCACATGTGGTTTCTGTATGAATTGTAGCGGGATTGTGGTGTGCGGCGTGCGCGTGGTTTATCTAATCCTACAGTTCTGTCGTGATATGCAATTGCATAGTTTACCACAGATGCTTTGTGCCCTTGTGCTTGTAATCGATATGCTAAATCCACATCTTCCTTATACATCACAAAATCTTCATCAAACAATTCGACACTCGATGTCGAATCGACATCGAGTGTCGAATTGACTGCGGTGATGCGGTATATAGGGAGTGTTCCTGAAACCCCAAACACATGTTCGTATGGAGGATAATCTTTTATGTGATGTTTTTCAATATAATCTCCAGCGTTTCGATCTTTTGCATATCTATTTCGTTTGAGGGTGATTCCTGCTGAATCGATTGATCCTCGGTTATCATCTTTTCCATCAAATCGTAAAATTAATCCAGATACCGACGCGACGGTTGGATATGTATCTAAATGATCTACTAACTTTTCAATATAATCTTTCTCCAATACTGTATCCTGATTTACCAACAATACATATTTTTCATCTTTGATTTTTTTGTAGAGTTCGTTGTGTCCGCCTACAAATCCATTATTTTTTTCTGATAACTCGAGTTGTGCGTTGGGAAGAAATTGCGATGCATATTGTGCGAGCCACTCTCTTGTTCCATCAGTTGAATGATTATCTCGAATCCTAACCTTTATTTGTAAGTCCGACTTTAAAGTCGGACTTACAAATAGGGATTGGGATGAGATGGACGCAAAAAGTTCTGGGAGGTATTTTAGGCCGTTGTGGGTGAGGATGTGGATCGCTACTTTTGCCATACATGTTTTTTCAAGTACTTTCTCATGCTTGCGAGAAACATCTTTTGCTTTTTTGTTGTAGGAACTTGTGCGAAAGATTGTCCGACGTAATCGATTGCGCGGATGCGTGGGTGGTATAATACTTTGTAACCAGCATTTACCACGCGCTTGCAATAATCCACTTCTTCAAACCAGATGAAAAATTGTTCATCAAGTGTCCCGACTTTTTCTATGATTGTTTTGGGGATGCAAAAAAATGATCCTCGGATTGAATCGACATGCGCTGGCTTAGAATAATCGAAATCTTTTTGAAGATATGTGTTTAGGGCTGATGGGAATATTTTTGCCCATTTTGATGCGATTGCGAATTGATCTTTGAGTGTTGGGAAATTTCTGATATGTGGAACAATCTCTCCTTCTTCATTTTGTAATCGCGCTCCTATTACACCAGCTTGTGGATTTTCTGATGCGACCCGAATTAGTGATTCTAGCGTATCGTCAAATAATCTCATATCCGGATTGAGCCATAAGATAAGATTCCCTGTTGCCTGTTTTAATGCTCGATTCACCGCTCGCGCGCATCCTGCATTATATGTATTTCTGATGAGATTCATCCGAGGGAACTCTGATTCAACCATATCCGCTGATCCATCCTTAGAATCATTATCCACAACAAAAACCTCTACATTGAGGTTTACAGAGGCTTTTTCTATGGATGTGAGGCATTCGTGTAATTTATCCTTCACGTTCCATGATACTATGATTATGGAGATGTCTTTCATGCGAGAATCTTAGCATTTTGCTGTTTTTAGTCAATTTAAACTGTCATCCCGTAGTCGTACGGGATCCATCTCGTTTAATGGCATGGATCCCGTACGACTACGGGATGACTGTGTTGGGTTGAAGGAATCCGCTATATGCGCTATAAACATGAAAGATAATGAACGTACTATCGTCATAAACAACAGGAAGATGTCATCTCTCGATCAACAATTCCTTGCTCTTTATGAGCAGTATGCAGATCCGTTGTATCGCTTTATCTATTATAAAGTGCGGCAGGATCATGAATTGGCTCAAGACATTCTTGCGCAGACTTTTTGTAACGCATGGAACTCATTTAAGAAAAAGGGTGGGTTTGAACATGAACAAGCTTTCTTATATAAGATCGCGCGGAATTTGGTGATTGATTATATTAAGAAGGCGTCTACACAAAGAGAATTTCTGATGGAGGAAGATTTTGATGCGCCAGATGATCGTGATGGGGAGATTGTGAATTTTCTGGATCATCAGTTGGCTTTGGAGGTGTGTAAGAATTTACTTGCTTCTCTGCCAGACACATACATCGAAGTGATTCAATTACGATTTATAGAAGATAGAACTATTGATGAGATTTCTGAATTACTTTCTATTTCAAAAAATAATGTGTCGCTGCGGATTCATCGCGCACTGAAATCAATGAAAAAGCTTTATGAACAAGAACTTCAAACAACTTAAAGAAGACGCAACTTTGAGCGCTTCACAAAAACAAGCTGTCAAAACACAGCTGATTTCTCATATTGAAAGAACGTCGCCAGCCGATCGTTCTATATTTTCTAATCTAATTAACTCTATTTCTATGACATTGAGAAAGCCTGCGTTTGCTGCACTTGCTATTGTGCTTGTGTTGGGAACGATGACCGGAGGAACTGTGTATGCATCTCAAGATGCTCTTCCGGGTCAACCATTATATGGTGTCAAAATTGCATCTGAAAAAGTGAGTGTTGCTCTAAAAGGAGACAAAAAAGAGAAGGCGGATTTGCATTTGAAATATGCGCAGCGTCGAGTTGATGAATTACAGGCTCTCATTAATACAGGAGATGTTACTCCAGAATTAGTTCGTGAAACTCAAACATTATTGTCAGATTTGATGGATGATGTAGAAATTATGGCGCATGAGATTGGCGATCATGAAACAGTTGTGGAGATTGCAATGCGTGCAAATCAATCATCTGATGATTATGTTGATGCATTTCAACGAATCCCCGCAGAATATCAAAATGATTATGATGAGGTTGCGCGAGAAGTTGTTGGGCGGAATGTTGAACATGACGATGAGTTGATTGCATTGTTGATGGATCAGTATGAAGCGAACCCAACAGATGAATTAAAAAATAAACTACAAGAACAGTTGCGCGAGGAGTTAGCAAAAGAAATGCAGTTCTTGAATATGCTTGAGGGTGATTTGAACTTTGCGTCAACTGTTGATCGTGAAAGTGCGCAAATTGCACAGCAGGCGCGAGATACACTTGATGAGGCAAAAGTCTTTGCTGCGCGCGTAGAAGCACTTATCAATGATCCAAACTTTGATCCGCAGAAAATCCACGATTTATTTGAGGAGGAGGCTACTGGTTCGCTGGACATGCAACGTGCATATGAGCCAATTGAAGAGCATTTTGCAGATCCTCAATATGAAGGATTAGAACATGATAGTCCTTGGATTGATGAGGATGCTGATGAGTACGATGCGCATGCGCGCGAGGGAGATTGTCATCCACTTGATGATGAGACAATGATTGAATGTTTTGATGGAAGAAATTGGATTACCATGACTGCTGAAGAATTCTTTGAAGAGGATATGAGACGTCGAGATTATCGATTTGAAGGTCGTGATGATTATTATAATGATGAACGCCATGATGAATTTCCTCCTATGCCAGAGGACCGCGGTACATATGAGTTTGAATTAATTGCTGCGGAGTTTGATAAGGATGGTGATAATGTTCCAGATTGTATTGGGCAGGAAGGATGTCCAGGGCAGGAATTCTGGGAGCAGATTTTTGATCGTCCGTGTGATGAGGAATGTCAGCGAATGATGGATGAACAAGATAATCGTTCATACGACGATGAAGATCGATATGAGAAGCGTGATGAATTTGATTACGATGATGAAAATCCAGACCACTTCCCTCCTCCAGACTACGACGAATTGCCTGAAGATTATGATCATTCATGGGACACCTTATATCCAGACGGACCACAACCTCATGATGAACAAGACGAACGTAGATAAGAAGGAAAAAACCAACCTCACAGTTGGTTTTTTAATATTAAAAAAGCACCTCATATAGAGGTGCACGACTTAGCGATTCATCATGTCGATGACTTGAGCTGTTTTGCTTTTTCGCTTTGCTGCTTTTTCGTCGTATGTCCACTGGTTTGCTTCGCGTATCCAGTCCAGCTTTTCGACAAATTCACCTCGTCGAACACAAGTTCGCAGTGGCCCGACTTTATCCTTATCTTCTTTCTTGTCATCGGCAACTTGCTCAACCTGGAAAACATCATTGTCTTCCAGAGCTTTCAAGACTCGGATTTTCACCGGCATGGAAGTTCCGACACACTTGTGAATAATATCACCGATTTCTACTGTTCTATACACTTGCTAATCCTCCGATTCGCTTTGCTTGCCTCATCATCTTCTGCGATGACAAGCACCATTGTCCATAATGACGAATGTCATCAGGATTTTTTACTTGAAGCGTGGGGTGTAATCGCATTTGAAGTGGTGGTTTTTGTTTGCGCTTTTTTTTATCAGAATCGCCTGCAGTTGGTGGTCTGAAATTGGGTTGTGTTGGCTTGAGAACGTACACACATCCACATTCCTCAATGCATTTCTTTACACAACACTCAACAAACTCTCCAGCTCCTCCGACCGCGATAATCACGTGTGTTCCTATTTCAACTGACAACGCTCCCCTCCTATAAAAAACGCTGTATGGACCTGTCTCACATGTGTGACAGATCCTAATGATCGACAATAGATCCATGCTAGCAATAAATAAGATACTTGTCAAAGGTTCAAAAAACAGGCTCATGGGAGCCTGTTTTTCATATTACACTCGCTGTGGCTCGCGTTGTTTTATAGATAGCTTTTCCTTGGTGTCATTATGTACCTTGCCCATGATTTGCTGACCTTCTTGAGTTGCGAGTTTTTGTTTTAGGTCTGTGATGATTTCTGGTACGCGCTGATCGATTGATGTTAATTCAATTCCGTAACTTCTTAATTTTTCTCCTGATAAAACTGAATCGATTCGTTGTGCAAATGTCATTTCATTTAATTCTTGTTTTGAAATGATTTGTAATTGCATTTCTGGTTTTATGATTCGTTTGAGTTGTTGTGCGATTCTGTATGGTGATGTGACACCAGGATTTACGATATTGATAATTCCTGTTGCTTCTTTTTCAACCAATTCTAGTGTCGCTCTCAATAGATCATCTACGACGGTACATGAATTATCTTTATCGATGAATTTTGTGTATGAGAGCATTTTCGCGAGTGCGTTTCGTGGTGAGAGTTCTGCTGACAATAATTGACGAGGTCGCAGCAATAATGCTTTCAAGCCTTTTGTTTGTATTCGATGTGTGATGATTTGATCGGCGAATGCTTTTGTCCATGCGTAGAAACATACTGGCGAAACTGGATCTGCTTCTGTGTGGACGGTTTCTTTTGTTGGGGATTCTTGAATGCATCCGCTTGAGATGTGTACGAGATATTTTCCGAGTTCTTGGCAGACTTGTGCGACGTTATCTGCGCCGACTGTGTTTACATCTAAAGTTTGTTTTTTATTTTTTTCACACCAATCGATGTCTGTCATGGCGACTGCATTGATTACAATATCTGGATTTGATTGTGTGATGAATTCTCGTAGAGTTTCTAAATTTGTTACATCCATCTTATCTTTGTCTGCACCCTCAACTTCATATCCATTATTTTTGAAATATGAAACGTATTGGCTTCCTAAAAATCCTGTTCCCAATACCAGCACTTTTGCTTTTGCTTCTGGCGCGATGTGTGGGTTGAATTCTCCGACGCGATCTCGGATTGCTGCAATCCAATCTTCATTTGATTTGTACCAATTAATTGTTTCGCGCACTGCTTCTTCAAATTTGTTTCGTGAGTATTGTGGTTGGAATCCTACTGCCTTGAACAATTTTGATGCATCCAAGGCATATCGTCTGTCGTGAGCTGGACGATCTGTAACAAATCGAATTCCATCTTGTCCGACTCCCATTTCTTTCACGATCATGTCAGCGAGATCTTTATTTGACCATTCATTTCCAACGCCGATGTTATAAATTTCCCCAGCTTCTCCTTTTTCGATGAGAGACCAGATTGCTCCACAATGATCATTTACATGAATCCAATCGCGGACATTTTTTCCATCGCCGTACAATGGAATTTTTCTATCGCTCATTAACAAGGTAATCCAGTACGGCAAAACTTTTTCTGGGAATTGTCGTGGTCCAAAGTTGTTTGTACATCGTGTGATCAGAACTGGTGTGTTGTAGGTTTCAAAATATGATCTGCACAATAAATCGCCAGCAGCTTTGCTTGATGAGTATGGAGAGTTTGGTGCAAGACGAGATTCCTCATTAAATCTTTCACGAGATTCCAACGACAGCGTTCCGTATACTTCGTCTGTTGAAATTTGAATCATTTTTTTGATGCCGAATTTCTTTGTTGCATCGAGTAATATTTGTACTCCCTTAATATTTGTATCGACAAAATCTGCTCCGCCATTATGTACTGACCTATCTACATGAGTCTCTGCTGCGAAATTAATAATGACGTCTGGTTGATATTCTTCCATGAGGCGGTGCACAAGCGGTTCGTTAGTGATTGATCCGTGTACAAATGATACTCCTGGGCTTCCGATAACACCCTGCAGGTTTTGCAAATTTCCAGCGTATGTGAGCGCATCAAAAATAACCAGTTTGGTTTCTGGTGATACTCTTTTTACTAGGTGACAGAAGTTTGATCCGATGAATCCTGCTCCGCCTGTTATGAATAGTGTCATATTTACTAGTTTGTAGTGAGTAGTTTGTAGATTGTCATCCCGGCGTAGGCCGGGATCCATGCTGATTGAATCGCACTTTTCCTCCGCTTCGCTACGGGTGGTTGCGCCGCTTCGGGCGGATTTTTATGGCTCCGCTCTGCGGCGCAGAGCTTCGGCACTTATAGTAACGGCTAACTATTCTCCGCTATCGCTGCGAATAGGTTAGCCTATCCGCCTATATGCTGCGCTGAATTTTCTCTGCGACTTCTTTGGAATGTGCGGCGTCTCTATATGGAATACCCTTCCAGTGCTTGAAACCGTCGTCGGATAATCTTGGGATGATGTGAAAATGAATATGGAAAATTACTTGCCCTGCGACTGCTCCATTATTTTGAATTAGGTTGTATCCTTCGACTTCCATTCCTTTCATGACACCTTTTGCAACTTTCTGACATGTTTCCATTAGTTGTGTCAGGACAGAAACCGGAGTGGTGATCAAATCTACATGATGCTCTTTTGGAACAACCAATGTGTGTCCATCATTATCTGGATTGATACTTAGAAATGAAATGGTATGCTCATCCTCATGAACGATATCAGCCGGCAGTTCTTTTTTAATGATTTTGCAAAAAATACAATCATCCATATGTTTCGTTGTTTGTGTTGAGATATGCGATGAGCGCGATAACCGCGATGATCGCCACATAAGAAATACGCATGTGCATCAATACGAATCCTGGCGAGTATTTTTCTAGTAAAAATAGGATTGCTGTGAGGCTTGTTGCTGCTATTAGCAGTTCCTTTATGTGATGTTTCATATTAGCTGGATGGACGATATTTATCAAGTGCTTTATTGATAGTTATGGGTGGTTTGGTAAATGTTGATTTTATAGCCGAAATATCGACGTTTTTGTTCGTTATAAACGAAAATTGATAACGCTTGGTATCTTTATGATAATACATGCGTCCGAGGTCTAGGGAAACTGTTGTGGTATGCCATTTTCCATCTGGAATGATTTCTAGGTCTTCATATACAAACTCATATAGCTCTTCGCCAGTCTGTTCTCCAAACTCAACTGCTGCAGACTCAAATGCTCGATATGTTATTTCTGCATCAAGCTTTTGAAATTGTCGTGGTGTGCGGATATGAAAAAAAATCGGACTTCCGGTGAGTGTGTGAAATGTTTGATCTCCATCTTTTTGAAAAGCAATAAGTTTTTCACCGGGTCTGAAATCTGTGACGTTCGCTGACCGCTCGCCAATCTGATGATCGATGACTAGTACCCCACTTGGGACAAAATTTAGCCACACAAGAGTGAGTATAATTATCACATTGATTGTCCAACATATTTTGCGCGTCATATTGAAGTGATGCGATACAATTGCTCATTTCCAAATTCTTGTAGTGGTTGTAGTCGCAGGCTGATTTGTTTTAATACCCCATTATATCCTTTTAGTTCGTCATCGGAAAATTTGAGATTGTAGACAAACATTGGTGATGTTCTTTTGAGTGCGCGAATTGTTTCAAATGTTCCTGGGTCATCGATTGGAAATAATATTTTGTGATCTGGGAAAAATAGTTTGTCGTGACGGTTTGTGATGATTATACTTTGTGCTGGAATTATTCCATTTACTTTTTGCGATATCTCGTGATTTGTATTGAGTTGTGAGATGTTGTTTATCACACCATCATTTCCTGATGCGACTGTGTAGCCAGATGCTCCAATCATCAACACAACTAATCCAGCGAGTGCTTTTGCGTGATTCATTTTCTTCGCAATCATCTGAATTCCCATCGCAACAAATGGAATACTTAATACAAATGCTGGCAACCAATATCGCATATATGAATTTGCGAGTGTGATGTTTGATGGGTCAGGGTTGTCCATGATATTCCAGCTTCCATACCACAATAACAAGACTGCACTCACACCTGCGAATACCAACAAATATGCATCTTTAAGTAAATTATCTTTTTGTGGTTTTTGTGATCGTCGTCCAAATGCAAATGGAGAATCTGATAAATTTCTTCTCTCTCCAAATCCATGGCCGGCTTTTTTGAATAATTGTTTGAATATTTTTTTGTGTTTTGGTATGAATGTTGAAAGAGCGATCAACAGCGGAATCGAGAACCACCAAATTTTTATGAAAAAGTAATATCCAATTGATCGCGCTACAGTTTTTATATTGTATCCATCTGGGAAAATTTGTGTGATAAACGATGCGTCAATTCCGGCAACTGATGAGCCTGCGCGCAAATGAGATAGTGATCCAAATACATTAGCATTAACCATCCATAGTACGGCAGCCGCCACGAGCGATGTGATGATGGCGGTGATGATAACTTTTTTTGTTCTTCGCGGAGAGGTGTATGCCAAAATAGCCAACATCGGGATGAGCCAGAGTATTGCAGATGGCCTTACGAATATTGCAAATGCTGCAGCGCTCGCGATCATAACTTTATCCATCATAAAACCTGCATTTGGCGAGTGAGATGCGTTGTTTGTGAATGGCCTTACGATCAGTCCATACAATACGATAATCAAAAGTGAAACAAAAAGAATATTATGATGCCATCCGCGTGTTGCGTAATACCACCATGCGGGGTGTGTAAGTAACAGTATCCACGAAAGCCATGCAATTTTCTCATCGAATATTTTTGTGATTGTTGATTTGAAAAGAAAGCTGGCGATGATTGCGATGAGTGCTGTTAGTGCATGCATTATTGAAACTGCTGTTAGCCCGCCGATCAATCCATATATAAAACTCATCCCCCAAAATCCACTTGGAGAAACTAATCCTCCATGAGATTCTGTTGCGCGTGGATGCAGCCTATCGAAAGCATCCAAATTCAGAGGTTCT
>NZCD01000007.1 GCA_002688135.1 Parcubacteria group bacterium | reverse complement strand
ATTTTTTTTGCTTTTTGAGCTGACATAAGGCTCTTTTTTATCACATTTACTCACATAGAGTCAATGATATTCATTGACCTGAATCCCATTTACATTTATGATAGGTGCATTATGACATTAGATTCAATTCGCAACTTTTGCATTATCGCGCATATTGATCACGGGAAGTCTACGCTTGCCGATCGTTTTTTGGAATTGACTGGAGCGGTTGATAAACGGAAGATTGGAACGCAGATGTTGGATACGATGGATATTGAGCAGGAGCGTGGGATTACGATTAAGTTGCAGCCGGTGCGGATGGAGTTTGCGGGACATGAATTGAATTTGATTGATACTCCGGGGCATGTTGATTTTACATATGAAGTTTCTCGCTCGCTCGCTGCGGTTGAGGGGGCGATTTTGTTGGTTGATGCAGCGCAAGGTGTGCAGGCGCAGACGATTGCGAATTTGTATTTAGCACTTGAGCAGGACCTTACGATTATTCCGGTCATGAATAAAATTGATTTGCCAGCGGCAGATGTAGAAACAGTGTCACAGGAAATTATCAATTTGTTGGGATGTACGCGAGAAGATATTTTGTCGGTGTCTGCGAAAACTGGTGAAGGAGTTGAGGCGGTACTGCAGGCTGTGATCGATCGGATTCCTGCGCCGACTGGAGATCCGACTGCTCCACTACAAGCTCTCATTTTCGATTCTTATTATGATGAGTACAAAGGAGTGGTTGCGAGTGTGCGTGTGGTGAATGGTATAGTTGCGCGTGATCAGCTCATTCATTTTATTACAACTGATACAGATGCTGCACCTATGGATGTTGGAATTTCATCTCCTAAGTTTAAGGTTGTTCCTGAATTAACTGCTGGATCGATTGGGATGATCGCGACAGGATTCAAAGATTTAGCTTCTTGTCGTGTTGGTGATACGATTATCAATCAGAAATCTGGCACTGCACCACTGGCTGGTTATGAAGAAATTAAATCTATGGTGTTTGCGGGGATTTTTCCGGCGGAGGGAAATGATTATGGAAAATTGCGTGAAGGCTTGGAGCGATTAGTATTATCTGACTCGTCTTTGACGTATGAGCCTGAACATTCTGATGCTCTTGGTGTGGGATTTCGATGTGGATTTTTAGGGATGTTGCATTTAGAGATTGTGCAGGAGCGATTACGTCGGGAGCATAATCTGGAAATTGTTGTAACTGTTCCCTCTGTTGCATATGAAGTTACATTGCGTGATGGGAAAACTATTACCGCCAAAAGTCCTCAATCTATGCCGGATCCAAACATGCGTGAATTGGTGCAGGAGCCGTGGGTACGGTTAGATATTATTACGACAGAAGATACGCTAGGTGGCATTATGCAGTTTGTACAAGAAAGTAAAGGAACATACATCAATACAGAATTTTTGGAGGGTGTTGGTGGATCCAAACGTGTGATTTTGCATTATGATATTCCGCTTGCTGCGATCCTCACAGATTTTTACGATAATTTGAAATCGATTTCTTCTGGTTATGCATCGATGAATTATGATGTAATTGGATATCGTGATTCTGATGTTGTGAAGTTAGATATTTTGGTTGCAGAAGAAAACGTTGAGGCGCTTTCTCAGTTGGTGTGGCGCGAGGATGCGTTTAAGATTGGGAAAATGGTGGTGACAAAATTGAAAGAAACACTTCCTCGTCAACAATTTGTTTTGAAATTACAAGCGACGATTGGAGGAAAGGTTATTGCGGGAGAACGATTATCTGCGATGCGCAAAGATGTGACCGCAAAATTGTATGGTGGAGATGTCACACGAAAAAGAAAATTATTGGAAAAACAAAAGAAAGGAAAAAAGCGTATGATGGCAACAGGAAAAGTCAAAATCCCTCCAGAGGCATATCTCGCCGTTTTGAAACGATCGTAAAAAAATAAGTCCTCCCGTTGGAGGACTTTTTGTGTCTAGAGTTCTGCTTCGATACGCTGATCTTCTGGACAGCTGCACGAGTACCCGCATTCGTTGCAGTTCTGGCAGTACGGCGATCCGCTGCACTCCCAATCTTCGCAGAAGCTGCAGGCGCTCCCCATGTCCATACACTCATGACATGGTGTGCCGTCACCCTCACGCTCGATTTTCCCCGTACCTCTGCAGGGACGGCAGGCCGATTTCCGCTCGCCTGTTCCTCCGCATTTGGGGCAATCTTCAGCGAACCCATCATCGCCTTCTACATACTTGTCACCCTCACACACATCACAGACTACCGGCTCACCGCCGCATTCCTCACAGCCTACTTCTTCGGTGTTCGGAACAATGCACGTTCCGTTACAGTCCTCACAGTCAATTCGCTTTTCATTGCCCGTACGAACATACTTGCCTGTCATGTTTCCTCCTAGAAATAACTTGTTTTTTTATATCACATAGCTGATATTTTGTCAACCTTGACACCTGCCGCATTTGCAGCTACAGTTTCCGTGTTCTTTTAGGAGGTTGAGATGAGTGAGTTTGTTTGTAATTGTTGTGAGCAGTCCTATACAGAAAAAGAAAGTCCTACGACATGCAATTGCGGTCGACCGGTGTGTCCGGATTGTACCTACATGCATGGTGAGTGCGTGGTGATCTGTACGAGTTGTACCGTCGATCCGGATTGCACACATGAGGATCTAAAAGATCAGTATGGGAATGCAGTTGGTCCGGGATCTATCAGACATACCCTATGGGACAAGCTGATGCGATTCGGTCGCATGATGACCGAGCTACGTGTATGGTGGCAAAATGATTACGAGCGTCCCTCCATGCTCTTTGAACTGTATTACGGAAATGGCAAATGCGAAAGATGGAGATCTGATGGTCATATTGTCGGCAAGGGAGATGACACAAAGTTTGTCGTAGTATATGCTTTGCTTGATGACACTCTCGGACGCAAGCCAACAAAGATTGAGCGGCCCAGCGATGACAATCACAATATCTGGCATTACAATCCGATTTTTCCCTAGCCGCCCATAAGGCGGTTTTTTATTTTTTCCAAACTATGCTACTATACTTTTCTATGATGACAAAAAAGCAGAAAAAGATATTTAAGATTATCTTTGTTACGATTAGTACCGCTGCTCTTGTAGGCATTACCATTTTGCCTGCATTTGTTGGTGGTGCTGGTGGATTTGGCTACTAGTTTAAGCCGTAACTAGTAAAGCGTAACTCGTAACTCGGGAAATGTATCGCAGGGGCTGTCCCAACACTCCGGTGCGGCTACAGTCGAGATCATTTTTCCTCAGGTGCGTGAAAAGTGAGGAGGAAATATAGGTATATTGCCGACGAGCTTTGAGCGCGGCTGAGGAAAAATGATCCGGGTGTAGCTGTGGTGGAGCTTTGGGACAGTCCCACGGCGATGATTTATAGATTGTCGCAGCGCGACACTTTTTACGAGTTACGCTTTACGAGTTACGCATTACGTCAAAATGACATCTTTTGAAAATCAGCAATGGCGTGTATTGGAGGGTGCGCCGGAAGATTTTATTTCCGCGCATCCTGATACTCATCGGGTTGTTTTGGATTTACTATCCCAGCGCGGAGTTTCTGATGTTTCTTCTTTTCTCTCCCCTTCTTTGGATCAATTGCATGATCCTTTTTTGTTTGCGGATATGGAGAAGGCTTGCGAACGCGTATTTGAGGCGATCAACAAAAAAGATTTGATCATGATCCATGGCGATTATGATGCGGATGGGATTGGAGGTTCTGTGATCTTACTTGAAACACTTGTTGCGCTTGGTGCTGAAGTTCATGTGTTTTTGCCACATCGAGATGAGGATGGGTATGGCATGAGCATGCATACGTGCGAGAAATTTGTTGCTGATAAAGCTGGTGTGGTGATTAGTATTGATTGTGGGATCTCCAATATTGATGAAGCGAAGTATCTGAAGGAGAATAATGTTGATGTAATTATTACTGACCATCATCAATTTAAGGATGAGCTCCCTCCGGCCCTTGCTATTCTTCATCCAAAGCTTCCAGATGAGCCTTATCCTGATGAGTCTTTAGCTGGAGGTGGTGTTGCATTTAAGTTTGCACATGGATTATTGTTGTATGCGCATAAAATTGATCATGAACCTGCTCCAGAATCTGTTGAACACTTTTTGTATTCGATGTTAGATGTGACCGCAATGTCGACGATTGCAGATATGGTTCCTCTTTTGGGTGAGTCTCGAATCATTGCGAAATACGGCATTGAGCGGCTCGCGCGTACATCACGATTGGGATTTGAAATCTTACTCCAAGATCGTCGATCTGATGATTTTGGACCTAAGACTTTTTCATTTGGGATTGGACCTAAAATAAATGCGCCCGGTCGCATGGGTGATCCTCGCATTGCATTTGATTTATTGCGCGCAAATGATATGAAGGTTGCGGAAGATTTAATGATAGAAATTAAGACGATAAACAATAAACGGCAATCCTCTACAAAAGAAGCAGTTGCAACAGCAAAGGAACAGGTTGAGAGTGAGTCACAAAAAGATAATCCGATTTTATTTGCGTATCATGATGAGTGGCCTAGTGGGATTGTTGGATTAATCGCAGGACGGTTGAAAGATGCATACAAAAAACCTGCATTAGTTATGTCTAGTCGCAATGGTACGATAGTTGGTTCAGGACGTAGCGTGAACAGTGTTAATATTGTTCGTGCTCTTGATGTAACTTCAGGATATTTGGAAAAGTATGGTGGTCATCCGCAAGCATGCGGGTTTTCACTTAAAGACCCCAGCCTGCTTCCTTATTTTGAAGAGGAACTGGTGAAAGTTGTTTCTGCTATGGAGGGTGCGGGCGATGGAGATGATTTTTCGGTAGATGCAGAACTGAAACTGGAAGATATCACATGGGAACTTGTGCGTGATTTGCAAAAACTAGAACCACATGGAATGAAAAATGAGCAACCTGTGTTTTTATCTCGAAATGTAGAAATTGCACATGCGCAAGTTGTTGGGAATTCTGGATCTACTGTTATTATGCAGCTTGTTGATGATGATGGAAATATGCTGAAGTTTGTTGGCTTTGGAAAAGCTGCCTATGTTACGAAATTTAATCTTGGTGATCGCGTTGATGTTGTCTATAAGCTTGGTACTAATTCTTACAACGGCCGCCAAGAGATACAATGCAGCCTAATCGACATGCGCCGATCTGCGTAGTATACTATAAGACTATGAAAAAATTGATTACATACACGGATGGAGGAGCTCGTGGAAATCCTGGACCGGCTGCGATAGGCGTGGTTGTGATGGATGAGAATAAAAAAGAGATTGAGTCGTTTGGGAAATATATTGGTCACAAAACAAATAACCAAGCTGAATACTTGGCACTTCTCGCTGCGGTTGAGAAAGTTCGCGATATGGGCGCAACAGAGGTAACTTGTTATTTGGATTCGGAATTAGTTGTGAAGCAGATGAATCGAGAATACAAAGTTAAGAATAATGAACTGGCTAGTATATTTGTAAAAATTTGGAATGTCGCAACTGGATTTGATCGCATCACATACAAGCACGTCCGACGTGAGCAAAATAAAAAAGCTGACACGCAGGTCAACAAAGCACTTGATAATAGAAGTTAAGTAGTCAGATTGTCATTGCGAGCGTTTATAATTTAATTCTTATTGAGCCTGCCCCCGCGAAGGCGGAGGAAGCAATCTCAAATATAAGAAGGATTCGCAAAAGGGATCCCTCGACTAAAACGCTCGGGATGACAATACCAAACCACTCGGGATGACAATACTAAAACAATCGTAATGACAATTCACTAAAAAAACCGCATAGGCGGTTTTTTGATTTCTCGATTTCTCGACTAGTCGTCGTAACTTGAGCGGCGTATATTTTCTGGCAGGATAATCATGACGATTATCGGCGCAAGCACCCAAAGGAAATGTGCTATCTCATGCGTAAAGATTGCTTGAGTAATATTTGATAAAGGCATGACTTCTTCGCTCGGAATGAATGAGAGAATTGTCGACAAGATTAATCCTACATGCACAACTGAATATACTGCGACATGAGACCACTTCTCTTTTCGTGAAGTTCGTACCACTCGTCCGAGTGGGCTTTTTTTTGCGAGCAGATAGTATAGTCCAACAAATGCTATCAAAAATACCACAGCTTGAGCAGTAAACATGTTTTGAGGTGAGAGATTATTTCCGATTGCGCTTAAATCTGGAACTGTTTGCGCGACTGCCATTGCAATATAAATTGCTACCATATTCACGACAAGCCGAGACTTCCCCATTGAAAATCCATATAGCAAAACAGCTAATACAAAAAATGCTGCGACGAATAAATCCCATGTTGGTTCGCTCCAATTAATTCCTGAAAGAAATTCAGTGATGTCTGTGATACTAGGCATAGTATTATTATAGCATTTTTTTTGCTGAAATTAAAAAGCCCCGTATCTGCGAGGGACTTTGATGGGTCTGTCACACATAATCTGTTTTGCCAAAAAACCTGCTCACAATTTAAGATTGTAGTTCGTTTTCAAGTTCTTTGAGGAGTTTTTTTGCTTTTCTGGATGATCGTTTTGGTACTTCGATTTGTACTTCAATGTAGTGGTCGCCGCGGGCGTTTCCAGAGAGATGATTAATTCCCTTGTCTTGTAATCGAATAGTTTGTCCGCCTTGTGTGCCTGATGGGATTTTTACACTAACTTCCCCTTCGATTGTTTCGACATCGATTTCACCTCCGAGCGTTGCAGTTGTGAATGGCACCATTACGCGTGAGAAAATATCAAATCCTCGTCTTGCTAAATTTTTGTGAGCTTTCACATGTACTCTGACATATAAATCCCCTGCTTCTGAACCTCGTGGTCCAGCCTCACCTTTTCCACGCAATCTGATTTGCTCACCATTATCAATTCCTGCCGGAACTTTCACGGTGAAGTTTCCTGTTTTTTTGTATGATCCTTGTCCGCGACATGTGTTACAATTTTCTTCTGGTTTTTGTCCTTGTCCTTGACATTCTCCACAAACTTGCGCGGCTTTCATTGCGCCCAGAATTGTTTGTTGTACTCGGACGGTTTGTCCTTTTCCGTTACACTCTGCACATGTTTTTAAATTGGTTCCTTTTTTTGCGCCGCTTCCTAGACAGTCATCGCAGAGGTCATTTTTATGTAAACTGATTTCGCGCTCAATACCAAATGCGACATCATGTAATGTTAATTCTAAATCTACTGCGACATCTTGTCCGCGCGCTGTGCGAGTTCTTCCACCGCCGCCGAATCCGAATCCTTGAAAGATATCTCCAAAGCCTCCTGCGAATTGTGAAAAGTCCCCAGAGAATCCCCCGAAACCACCTTGTCCAAATCCTCCCATATTTTCAAAGTTTGATCCGAATTGGTCGTATTGCTCTCTTTTCTGGTCATCAGATAATACCTGATAAGCTTCATTCACTTCTTTAAATTTCGCCTCATCACCACCTTTATCCGGATGATGCTCGTGAGCTTTTTTTCTGAATGCACGTTTAATATCGTCAGCTTTTGCTGATCGTTCTACTCCTAGAGTTTTGTAGTAATCTTTAGACATATATTAGTAACGCGTAACGAGTAATGAGTAACGCAGGTCTACTTCGAATTCGCACCAACGTGTCATCCCGAGCGTTTAAGTCGAGGGATCCCTCCACTTCGGTCGGGATGACAATTTTAATCAGATTGCCACGTCGCTCGCACCTCGCTGCTGGCAATGACGGTCAAATTATTATTCATGCGCTACATCAACCATCCACCACACATGCTGCATTTCGTCTGAATCTGTGAGAAATAGCGCTTCATTCCCAATCTCAATATCTACAAATTTGAGTGACAGTTTTTCATTGAATTTTGAACTTAATTTTAATTCTGATGTTTCGTCATTCCAAAACCACCTTCCTTCATCAAATGGAAGCTCGTTCAAGAACGTGAAATATGTTCCATCCTCTTCTATAATAATCTCCTCGAATGCAGACGCTTCTTGGGTTATCCATGATCCGATCACCTCTTGCTCTGATGCGCTGAATCTTATCGTGAAGTCTTCAGACGGATCTGGCTGATCTTGCTCATAATCTGGCAGCTCTGGCTCAAGTTGTGGCTGCGTGCAGCCGAATCCTAGTAGGATCAGCATTAGTGGGATGATGTATTTTTTTGCTCCTTTCATATTTTTAGTGTTGACCTATAATCTACGCAGAACCTCGCTGCCGCTCCAACGGAGAGGGATTTTATAGCTTAGAAGTTTTTTTCTTTGAAAAAAATTCATCGCTTATAGTAACGGAAAAGTATTCTCCGTTTCACTGCGAATACGTTTTCCTATCCGCCTATTAACCGCCTATTTAACTACTTCACCTTCGATCACATCTTCTGGACCACCATCGACTACTTTTTCTTTTACTGGCTCGGCTGCTCCTTCTGGCGCTCCAGCTGCACCTTGCTGTTGATACATTGCTGCACCAATCTTTTGCGCAACCTGTGAGAGCTCTTCCATCTTTGCCTTCATATCTTCTAAATTGTCAGCTTCAAGCGCTGTTTTCAATTCAGCGACTTTTGCTTCGATTTCTTTTTTGTCATCTTCACCGATTTTGTCTCCTGATTCTTTCATCATTTTGTCTGTTGTCGCAATGATGGTTTCTGCGTTGTTTCGTGTTTCTACTGCATCCTTCTTTTTCTTATCTTCTTCTGCATGTGCTTCTGCATCCTCGGTCATCTTTTTGATTTCCTCATCTGACAATCCTGTTGATGCGGTAATCGTAATCTTCTGCTCTTTTCCTGTTCCCTTATCTTTTGCAGAGACGTTTAGTATACCATTTGCATCGATATCAAAGGAAACCTCAATCTGTGGAACACCACGAGGTGCTGGAGGAATACCATCGAGCATGAATCGCCCGAGGGTTTTGTTATCGCCAGACATAGATCGCTCACCTTGCAACACATGAATTTCAACTGATGGTTGATTTTCTGCTGCTGTTGAGAAGATTTGAGATTTTGATGTTGGGATAGTTGTATTTCGTTCAATCAATGCTGTTGATACACCACCCATTGTTTCAATTCCTAAAGTCAAAGGTGTGACATCCAAGAGAAGCACATCTTTCACTTCACCTTGCAATACACCCGCTTGTACGGCCGCGCCCGAAGCGACAACTTCGTCAGGGTTTACTGAAACATTGGT
>NZCD01000006.1 GCA_002688135.1 Parcubacteria group bacterium | reverse complement strand
TTCATTTAAGGCAACTTGGAAATTATTTGATAAGATAAAACCAGATATAAAATGGGCAGGTTAAAGAAGAAAAAAAATCATAAACACGAAAAAAAAGGAGTGTGTCATGTGGTTGCGGTTGATATGGGATATGGGCATGAACGTCCTGCAAATGCATTAAAAGATATTTCCTACAAAGGGGAGATTTGGGTTGCGAATAATTACAAAGGGATTCCAAAAAAAGACAAAAAAATGTGGACACAAGGAAGGGAACTGTACGAAGCAATCTCACGCCTCAAACCAATCCCAATCCTCGGGCACTACATTTTCGAGGCCATGGATCGCATGCAACAAATCCCACCATTTTATCCACAGCGTGATTTATCCAAACCTACATTTCAATTGAAACAACAAGATAGGTTTATACAAAAAGGTTTGGGAAAAGATTTAGTTGAAAGATTATCAGAAAATCCGCTGCCACTAGTATGTACATTTCCGCTGCCTGCATTTGCAGCAGAAATGCATGGATATCCAGGCGACATTTATCTCGTATGTACTGATTCAGATATTTCTAGATCATGGGTAAATACTAATCCAGCAAAGTCACGCATTAAGTATTTTGCGCCAACCGGACGTGTGGTGGAACGTTTACAGATGTACGGAATAAAGCGCTCAAACATTCTTCACACAGGATTTCCAATGGCAAAATCTTTAATTGGTGGAGCGGATTCTAAAATCATCAGAAAAGACATGCGTCGCAGACTTATTAATCTCGATCCATATCGTCGTTTTTTTGATCGTTATTACACAACTCTTGAGCAAAAATTCGGAAAAGCATTTTGCAGACAAGAACAGCCTAAGTCACCAACAGTTGCATTTGCTGTGGGCGGTGCGGGAGCTCAACGCGCACTCGGCATAAACATAGCAAAAAGCCTCAAGAATCACATCATAAAGAAAAAAATCAATCTGATATTGGTTGCAGGTGCTCGTCGTGAAGTTGCTTCGTATTTCAATCGCGAGCTAAAAAAATTAAAACTCGACAAACACGTAGAAGTATTATTCGAAAAAGAACGCCGAGCGTATTTTAGAAAATTCGATGAGCGATTGCGTGATGTAGATATATTATGGACAAAGCCATCAGAGCTATCTTTTTACACAGGATTGGGAATTCCAATTATTATGTCACCAACTGTGGGTTCACAAGAGGATTATAATCGATTGTGGTTGCAGCAAGTCGGGGGAGGGATTTTACAGCATGATGAAAAGCACACTCATGAATGGTTGTTCGATTGGATTGATTCTGGTGCTCTGGCACGTATGGCATGGAACGGATTTATCGAGGCACCTACACATGGAATTTATCGCATAGAAGATGCAATGCTTGGGCGAGATTCAGAACTTCCACCACACCCAATGATCGTCTAACCAACTTGGATGCCCAACTTCGAAGTTGGGCATCCAAGTAGATATCCACAAAAGGCTTGTATTTATTAGGTTTTGTGGGTATACTACTTTTCATAGGTCGGACTGTTAATAACAAACAGATTTAAAAACGCACATATTTATCTTAATTAAGAGATTATGGCAAAGTTCACAAAGACGCAGATGCATCAAGCATTGGCAGATTTAATGGGAACAAGTAAAAAAGAAGCAGGAGAGTTTTGGGAGAAGTTCGTAGAACTCACTATCGACCAAGTAAAGAGTGAGGGCGAAATGCCACTTCCTGGATTGGGCAAATTGGTAAAGGTTCACCGTAAAGCACGCATGGGTCGAAACCCAGCAACAGGAGAATCAATCCAAATCGCTGCAAAGACAGTTGTAAAATTCCGCGTAGCAAAGGCTGCAAAGGAAGCAGTTCTCTAAGAAAAAAATCGATGTAAAAAAAGAGATGCGCAAGTGTCTCTTTTTTGGTACAATAAAGGCATGTTTGGAAGACGAAGGAGAACTATCGGAGAAAAAATACGTAGACTATTTTTCTACGTGATACTTCTTGTAATTGCAGGAAGTTTTATTTTTTTCTTTGTAGGAAAAACAGAGCCAGCGGAAAATATTAAATGGGGCGTGACATACGCCAAAGAATATTCAAATTATCTAAGTTTGGATTGGCAGAAAATGTATCTTAGTATTTTAGATGATCTGCAAGTTTCACACATTCGCATTGCCATTCCGTGGAAAGATATCGAGCGCGAAAAAGACATATTCACATTCGACGATTATCATTTCATGTTGAAAGCTGCACAAGAGCGAGGAGTAAGTGTTGTTCCTGTGATTGGTCATCGCACCCCACGTTGGCCAGAGTGTCACACGCCAGATTGGGTAGTTGCATTGTCAGAGCGAGAGCTATCAGAAAGAACATTGTTGTTAATTGAAAAAGAAGTTAACGAATTTAAACAATACGACAATATTTCAATGTGGCAGGTAGAAAATGAGCCGCTCGTAAAATTCTTTGGGAGATGTCCATCAATTCCAGCAGATTTATTAGGACGTGAAATTGAACGTGTAAAAAGTTTGGATGGGCGACCAATAATGACAACGGATTCCGGAGAGTGGGGGAAATGGGGAAAAGCTGCGGCACAAGTAGATGTGCTGGGAGTTACAATGTATCGCTGGGTATGGAATAAATTCCCTAAGTATTTCAAGTATCCATTTCCATCAATTTTCTATGCTCGCAAAGCTGGAATGCTGAAAAAGGAGCATCCGAATTTGCGAGTCATTGGGTCAGAATTACAAATGGAACCATGGCTTCCAGAACGATCTTATAACGACGTACCGCTGGATGAACAACATATCACCATGAACCTAACACAGTTCAAAGAAAATATAGAATTCGCAAAAAATTCTGGATTTGATGAGCATTATCTCTGGGGAGTAGAATGGTGGTATTGGATGAAAGAAGTGAAAGGAGATGATGTATTTTGGGAAGAAGCAAAAAATTTATGGATACAAGATGAAATGATAACTAAAGAATAATGAAAAAGCATATTAAAAAATTGAAAAACTTGGCATACTTTGAATCCGTCGCGATGATGGTCGGCGCTATTATTGGTGCGGGAGTTTTAGGGATTCCATATGTGATCGCACAAGCTGGTGTAGCGATCGGCGCATTTTATATTGTATTGCTGGGAACAGTTATTACATACGTTCATTTAATGATCGGCGAGGTAACACTTCGCACAAAAAAGAAACTACAAATTCCAGGACTAGGAACTAAGTATTTAGGAAAAGCAGGTGGAATTCTGATAGGAATCAATTTCCTATTTTTCGGCTACATGGCAATTCTTGCATATATCATTGCATCTGGTGATGTATTAGCAAGCATCGCACCGTTCATTTCAGAATTTGCATGGAGCATGATATTTTTCTCATTACTCGCTTTAGTTGTTTTAAAAGGTTTGGATGGAGTTAAAATCGCCCAGCTTGTACTTGCTGGCATTTTATTTTTATTATTATCTTCACTCGTAATATTCGGTATTCCGCATATCGATCCAGCACATCTTGTTGTCATTGAATTCTCGAACATCTTTCTTCCTTTTGGGGTGATTATGTTTGCGCTTGGTGGTGTATCAGCCATACCAGAGCTTGAAAATCTGATGCCACAAGCAGGTCGAAAAATTGAGCATACAATTATTCTGGGTACTGCTATTCCGATGATACTTTACCTTTTGTTCTCAATTGTGGTTGTGGGAGTAAATGGATTATCAACAACAGAAGTAGCAACAATAGGTTTAGGGCAAGCAATCGGTCCTCACATGATTGTTCTGGGCGCACTATTTGCAATCATAGCGATGGGGACAAGTTTCCTGACCATTGGGTTGGCGTTGCGTCGTGTATATGAATGGGATTTGAAATGGCCAAAAGTAATTGCATGGATACTTGCGTTAGGAGTGCCATTAGGGTTATATCTCATCGGCGCTCGTGATTTCATAAAAACACTCGGTTTGGCAGGGGCACTTGGAGGAGGATTAGAAGGGATATTACTCGTATTAATATTCTGGAGAGCACGCAAAAAAGGGGATATACAACCACGAGGTTTGCATGTACACTTCCCAAAGACAATAGGTTCACTGGTCATTGCAACATTCGTACTCGGAATGATCGTCACTTTATTCTTCTAAGTTAAATTGTTAAATTGTTTTGCGCCTACGCCGCAGAAATAAGCGAAGCGCTAACCATTTAACAATTTAACCATTTAAAAAGATATGTCATTCTTCGGAAATCTTTGGACAACATATCTATACGAGCCATTAATTAATGTGCTTGTATGGCTCTATAACGGTCCGGCAAACGAAAACATTGTATGGGCGGTCGTAGCGCTCACTCTTTTGCTACGCATACTTTTACTACCACTTTCAATCATATCTGAAAAAAACAAAGCAAAATTTGAATTGATGAAGGATAAGTTTGCAGATATTCAAAAGAAATTCAAAAACGATTCAGTACAAAGAAAAGCAGAGATTCGCTCACTACTTCGCGAACATAAATTTTCACCATGGGCGAAAGTGGTACTATTAGGAATTCAGGTATTGGTGTTTATTGTGTTGTATCAAGTCTTTATCGGTGGAGTAAAAGGAAAAATTTCCAGAGATATTTTATATAGTTGGGTAGAGTTTCCAAATGTTATCAATACCAATTTTTACGGATTTAATGCTGCGGAAAAAAGTTTATTTTGGGCAGTGGTCGTAGGTGTTGTGCTTATGTGGGGTGTACGCAAAGAGCTCAAACAAAGACGCGGAAAACTCACCAAAAGTGACCTATATTACTCAATATTATTTCCAGGATCAGTCGTATTATTCCTATGGTTACTGCCAATGGTGAAATCCATGTTCATATTGACAACAATACTATTTTCTGTTACTATCGCTATGTTTGGTAGAGCTTTACGGAAGCCAGACAAATAACACTAAAATATGTCGCAAAACAGCGATTCAATCGACAAAATGATGTATTCCTTCGTCGTTGAGGACGTCCTCAAGGGCGTATTTGTGTATGTCCCTCCCGGATATGTAGCATGTGTCTACGATCTCGGACGAGGCGTTTTAAAGAAAGTATACGCACCAGGATTACACTTAAAAATCCCATTTTGGCAAAAGGCCAAGCTTTTTAATACACAAACATTAGAATACGCAATTTCAAAAGATGTAACATTAGAAAACCCACGTGCATTAGGTGATGTGCCTATTACATGTGTGACTTCTGATGACAAAAACATTCGCGTTGAGGCAACTGTCCTCTTGCGATTAAATGTCCACCAAATCCCAGCAATCTGGCAAGCGATTGGTGAAGATTTTGTAGAAAAGATTGTGCGCCCAACAATTCAGTCACGCGCACGCATGGTAGCATCTCGCTATTCTGCATCAGAGATCACACAAACAAAACGAGAAGAAGTTGAAGATAACTTAAAAGCAGAACTTGAACGCATTTTCTCACCACGTGGAATTCACGTTGAAAATGTACTTCTTTCAGAGGTTTGTCACGCATAATAACGTGATGCAAAAAAATCCCGCTCGTCGGGATTTTTTTGTTGGGTGAGATGGTGTTGACAGAAAAAACGGCTTATTATATACTTCTAGCACTCACATGGGGAGAGTGCTAATTCGAAAAAACAGCCAAGTTAATAGGCTGTCATTGCGAGGATTTATGATTCTAATTCCTTTGAGCCTGCCCCCCCCGCGGAGGCGGGGGGGGGCAATCTTTATGAGGGATCCCTCGACTTCGCTCGGGATGACAATGTATATGCTAAATCAACGACGTGCACATATCCTCGGATTACTCATTCGAGATTATATCGAAAATCCGCGTCCTGTGGGATCTTCGTCATTGGTGAGAAAACATAATTTGCAGATTTCTCCGGCGACTGTTCGAAGTGATTTCGCGAGCTTAGAGCAAAATGGATTTATCACGCAGCCTCATACATCGGCTGGTAGAGTTCCAACAGTTCGCGGTTACAAATACTTTGTGCAATATCTCGTACGCGAAAGTGCGTTAGCAAAACGACAAGCAGCACAATTGAAATCTGCACGAGAAAATAATCGTCGCCTATTGGCACAACAACTTTCAGACCTTTCTGGAGAATCAATCGCATTAGTAGATAAGGACGGCCGATATTTCGTTTCAGGATTATCACAATTATTTAACAAACCAGAATTTAACGATGAGACAACACGTTCATCTGTTGGAGAATTATTCGATCAATTCGAAAACATGGCAAATGATTTATTTGCGCAGATGAATAATGATGTCGAAACATTTATTGGCGATAAACGATTGCCAGCACCAAAATGTGCAGTCATGGGAATTAAAGTGAATCCACAAAGTCGTGAACCATTTTTAATCATGATGTGCGGACCACTTCGTATGAATTACGAAGCAAATCGAGCCCTCCTCCAGCATATTAAGAAAATCTATGAATAAAACAAAAGACACGACTAACGAGTCATCCCGTAGTCGTACGGGATCCATCAAGAGGAAATCTAAAAAAGAAATTGAGCAAGAAAGAGATGAGTATTTGTTGGGATGGAAACGCGCACTCGCAGACTACGAAAACTTGAAAAAAGATCAGGCAATCCAAAAGCAGTACACACGCGAATCAATCACCGCAGATCTCGCCCAAGCATATCTGCCCATACTAGATCATCTACAATCCGCAACAAAAAACACTCCAGACATCCCGGAAGCACAAGAATGGTTCACCGGCGTCGGATTCATCGCACAGCAATGCGCAGATGTCCTGAAGGAATTCGGAGTAGAGCAAATTGATGCTACTGGTCAGTTTAATCCAGAACTCCATGAGGCGGTGAAAGCAGAATTTGATACCGAGCTTCCAGACAATATTATTATAAGGCAAATTCAGGCGGGTTATACGATGAACGGAAAAGTAATGCGCCCAGCAAAAGTCATAATAAATCTTACTAAAGTCAGCGATCAATAATATGGAACTATCATTGCTTGAAATAATCCTGTCGGCTGGAGTTGTTTACTCAGTTACAATCGGATCTATAAACTTCGTGCGGATAAAAAAAATTGGCCAGATGAACATTATCGGAAATAAGACGTACGGCTCAGGAACTGGAATAAATATCAGTCAAAATCAAAAGTAACATCAGCGCGTCATTCCGTAGTCGTACGGAATCCATCAACATAAAAAGCATGGATCCCGTACGACTACGGGATGACAAGAAGAAATTCTAAATTCTAAATTCTAAATTAAAAAACATATGCCAAAAATCCTAGGAATCG
>NZCD01000005.1 GCA_002688135.1 Parcubacteria group bacterium | reverse complement strand
TACCCGGGGCGGGACTTGAACCCGCACGATCTTCCGACCAGCAGATTTTAAGTCTGCCGCGTATACCGATTCCGCCACCCGGGCCTAAATTTCTCTGGAGAATAGAGATCGCATGCTGCTGATAAAGAGTATACTAGATTACAAATATTTGTCCAAAAAATAAGCAAAATGAAAAGCGCGCCGTAGCGCACTTTTACTGGAACTCGAGTCTACATGTAAGAACCGAAGAGGTCGTCATGTTTAAGAAGATTTTATTGCAGGCTGGTTTTGAACGCTTGATACTTCGCAATCAGCTCGTCGCCTCTGCGCGAGAACCGAATGCTCACATGCATGAAGCAAGCAGTGAATCCGACAACCAACGCAAGGGCATTGGTTTGCGTAGCGAAGGTTCGCCAGATGCACATAGCGAGGATTGCAAGGGTGATGAAGACACCCAAGTAAACCATGCTCATGAAGTGCTTCTTGTCTTGCGCATCGGACATCTCGTGCCGAAGCTGCGGGACAATGCATTTGAAGTAAAGGAAGTTGCCAACCACCGTCAGTGTGATCACCAGACCGTAGAAATAACCCAGCGTCACGGACGAAAGAAAACCGTACATGTTCCTCCTTAGGAATTGTTTTGTTGTAAATGTATCCTCTCATTCATCTGCAACTTCATGCTGCAGATGACCGTTGAGGTGGGGTGAGGGATTCGCATATAGCGACCCTCACCCCCCAAGCGCAGGAGCGTTAGCAGGCGTTGGCCTGCGCGAGACCATCGGCCTCGCTGATCATACCCTCCTCGACGCGTGCGGCGATCGTCCGAAGACGTCGCATTTCCGGCCAGTTGTCGGCCTTCTGTGCGTCCTCCGCGCGTTTGGCGATTTTGCCAGCGGTGGGGTTGTCGATCATGAAGCTCATGCCGGCCAAGATAACACCAGTAGATGCATTCATTTGCTCTCCTTTTGATTGAAATCCAATGAACAACTATGCGCGTACTATATCATAAAAAAGCGGTTTTGTCAACCCTAAACAGAGGCCATTACAAGACTCCAGCACCGTTACAATTGGCTCATTTTTCCTCATGCACGCTCAAAACTCGTCAGCAATATGCCTATATTTCCTCCTCATTTTTCACGCACTTGAGAAAAAATGATCTCAATTGTACCAACACTGGAGTCTTGCAATGACCTCGGCATAAAACATAGGAAAAACGCGTTTTTCGCTCAATTGAGAGAAGGTATTTTGTAAGCTTTTTTACAACAAAAAACCTCCCGTAGGAGGTTAGAATTATGCATGAGTTGATGGCGCAGGTGGGTGCAAAATACCACGATTGATCAGGCGCGAAGCGATAGTTCCGAAGAAGCCATGTGTGTGACGTTCGATGAGCCCGTGCTCACCCCACAAGTCTGCAACAGGAACAACAACGACACTGCGACTCATTTCAATCTCCTTTGTTAATGAGCTTCATGCTATATCACCATAATAAACAGGGGTTGTCAATCGCACGCATAACCTTGACAAAACCCTATAAAAATGGTATGTTCAAAGGGTCAATTGCGCACGAGTACTGTCGCAAAAATTTCCATATTGAGGCTACACTCTACAAAAATTTTTTTGGCTTAGCTCAGGCTAAGCCGCAAAAATTATTTGTAGAGCGTATCACTCAATCTGAAAATTTGTGATCAACAGACTCATGCACAACTAACCCTTAACTATGTTATCAAGAGATCAAAAAGAAAATACCCAAGCTTTGCAGGAACGATTTCCTGAAGTTTATCAGGATTTCTTTAGCTCGCATGAAATTGTCTGCTCTGCAGATTTCTCATATTCCATGGTTGCCGGATTATCATGGAGGGTGGGGGGGCCAAATATTCGACAAAAACTTCCGTTTCGTACGTATCTCGGAATCAAACCAAATGGGAAAAAAGGTGTGGTTGAATTTAACACGTCAATTGTATATCACAGTGAACGCGGGGAATTTAGCGAGTCGGAATATCTCAACAGTGTCTATGCCGAAAAAAGTGGTCCGGCAATCAGGGCTATGATTAAAGAAAAAATTGGATCCGATGATTTTCCTGGGTTCACGGTAACCATTATGGCCGAGAGGGAGGAGAATTTGGGATTTGATTCTAGTTTGTCTTTGTTATTTACAACTGGTGCTTTTTTATTTCTAGGTTTAGTCGAAGAAAAAACATTGAGTGCATTTTCAAGCATGAAATGTGATGAAATTTTTACCAAAGAAACAGATCTCTCAAAAAAATTCCTGGAACTTCACACGGATCTATTGAAATGTGCTGCAAGAATTTCCCATGGGGTGATTTCAGGCGTGACAGCATTTACATCTTTAATTGATTCATCAACGCCCATTGTGTATTTCACCGAGCCAAGAAACGGAAGTATTGAAAAAAAATACAGACACTTAAGTCCGCTTGATGTAACGGGGGATTACAATTTATTGGATGATTTATATCGTGAAGGATTCAGGTTGAGTGAAATGGATGACGTGTCAGGAGTTTTTCCCCTGGATGTAGTAAGTATTTACCCCGGCTCAAGTCGAGGATATATGTCTGCGGCAAAATATGTACAGGATTCTTTGCTTCCAAGCTTTGATACGCTACGCGATCAGACAAACAAAATTTTCAGTAAGGCAATCAAACGAGATAACGGAAAGCTGCCTGGTTTTTTGAGAGATAGAGATGAAGATGGTGTGTATCTTCAAAAATATCTTGATGGACAAATCTATGTGCGCTTACACTTTATGCAGGCGCTCATCAACCTATATAAAAACTCAATGTCGAGTGAGGCTGTCAGTAGATTTCTCGAATCAGTGAAGGCATTTTTAAGTATTAATGCGCCATTTGAGGAATCACCATCAAGAAATATCCAATTTATTTTAAGAAAAATTAGAAAGCGAGCGGAAGAAAAAGGGATTGATATTGCGGTTCGCGCCTTGTATTGGGGAAAGCATGATGGAAATATTTTTATCTTCTGCCCCCCGGCAAAATTTCGTGACGACATTTTCGAAATTGTTGCAGAATTACAGCAGGATTATAATCCTCGTGTTCATTTGGATTATGCATCATGGAGAGATGGATGGGGAGGAAAAGGATTGCGTGTTGAGCAGAATATTAAAGGGCAAACCTATTCATCATTGGTTCCAGCTGGAGCGAATCGATTGCTGACATGGAATGGAAAAAAGATCGAAGAGAAAATTCAAGAGCCGGGAAATGTTGATGCGAATAGCTATGATGTGTTATTTGATCAGGTGAATAATGAGGTTTATGTGAAAGGTCAGAAATTCACATCAAAGGAATTGCCTACCAAAAAAGCAACGATTGAATTGTTTACGTTTTTAGCAAAACATGCGGGTGAAATAATGACTAATGACAAGCTCCCAGCCTCAAACTACGCAAATTATCGAAATGATTTGCAAGGGAAGGTGGTTGGGCCTGTTGAGAAGTTAGTAAAAGAACATTTGAATAAAACATTGGGAGTTACTATTTCCGGAGAATTGAGCCGTTTTGCGATTCAGTTTGATCCGAATGACATTTCTATCGGATTTCTAAGCCCATTACACCAATAATATATAGCGCAAAAAATCACTTAGGTAAGTGATTTTTTGTTTTCATCACTTTTTCAATAGTTTTCTTTTGGGATTTTGATATCTTGTATGTAATCGTCGATCTTTATCAAAAGGAGTCATATCATGGGAGCAAGAGCAATTTCTCCGTGTCCGCACTGTGTGATTAACGGAGTTTCTGATGGTCATTGTCATAACTTTCCTCGCGTAGATGTGGATAGTGGAACTAATCAAAGTTGTCCGCGTTGTATGTCACATGCGATTCGCGAGGGTAACGTGCATGTAGGATTTTTCGGTGCAAGCAGGCGGATAGTGATGTGTCGAGTGTGTCAGGGTTTTAAAACGGTGATTTTTGATCAGGAAACGCGCGAAGTGTTTCCATTCAAAGCGGCGGTATAAGGAATCCACATGACAGACAAACTAGCACGCATCGATATCCAACAACAAGCGATGCAAAATCAATTCGCCCTGCAGATGCATTCGGTAAATCTTACTGCTGAAGTAAGTGCATTAGCAGCTGGCGATTACAAAGCTCATACTGCATTGATTTCAGCAAAGAACAAACAAGCATTCGCTATGGCGGTTGCACAGGGGCTTGTGCCGGGTGTAGGGGTAGGAGCCGAAATGAGTCATGATGGACTTTCAGCATCGGAGTGGATTTGGGGAGCACCAGTGACGTTACCCAACGGCAGGCAGGTACCATTTTTCTGTGGCGTGCAGGAATTACGTGGGGCAAAAGCACGATTCGAAATCAGCAACGGCAAAATGTACCTGTATTACAAAGAGTAAGTATGCACAATCGATCTTTAATTGACGTCACTTGTATTTGTATGGGTCATGTCAGAAAAGTACCACTAATTTCTGGACAGTATGATTTAAGATGTCCGATTGGTGGTTATTTTAAAGTCGTGATTGAGCATATTGCAGATATCGAGTGGAAAATCACACGCGATACCAAGACCGCAAACGGCAGACGCACATCGATAACTCAAAGACGTTACTTCGTGGCAAGCTAGGGCTTGCCTTCTTTATAAGGCGTTTGATATATTCAAATACCGTTCAAGAAAAGGAGTTCAGTTCATGGAAGCATTGTTGGTAAGTATCATTGCGATTGGTCAGGTCTTTGCAGTCATTGGAGTGGGTTGGTTGTGTGCTGGAAAATGCGCACAATTCATCGGTAATCCAGATAAAGAATTTTGGGGAGTGCTGGCACAGTTTGTATATGTGGTGTGCATGCCAGCGTTGATCATTCATTTGTTCAACGACTTTGCATGGGAGACATCGCAGATGTCATTCATGTACACGGTGGTGGTGGTAACAGCGGTTGCAATTATTGTGACACTGTTGGCTACAAAATTTTCAGCAATTGATTCTAATGAGTGCAGTACTATATCAGCAATTGCATTTCACCCAAATTCCGTATTTCTGGGATTCCCGTTGATCATTGCAGTTTTTGGTGAGCAGGCTCTTCCTTATGCAGTACTATTTGCAATCATTGAATTTCCAATTACCACAATTGCAAGTATCTATATTCTGCGCCGATCGAATACACAAAAAGATGGTATGAGTGCGCATCGCGTGGTGATGTCTAAGATGATGAAGGATCCGGTGGTGTGGGGCTTCCTGGTTGGAGTTTCTGTGTCACTGAGCAACTTCTCATTTTCTGAGGTTGTAACTCAACCAATGAATATGTTGGGTATGATCGCATCTCCACTTGCCTTGCTGGTGATTGGCGCTCGTGTCTTTCACTCTGGTGCAGTGATACGATCCTCGCGATCACTCGTAATGGTCAACGCACTGAAACTCGTAATCATTCCTGTTATTGCGTGGGGCGTTGTACAGTTGATGGGTATGTCAGGAGAGAGAGCTGCTGTGATCGTGATGCTCATTGGAACTCCGGTTGCAATCTCAACTATCGTGATGGTTGAGCAGCATGGGGGAGAGGTTGCTGTGACAGCACAGTCTATTGCCAGTAGTACGCTGATGTCGGCAATCACTCTAACGATCACCGCATCACTTCTTTTGACATGATCAAGGGCGTCTACGGACGTCTTTTTTATTGACACTCAACACAAAAAAAATTAGGATATCAAGCAGAACATATTAAGGAGGAAATAATGTTCATTGTACAACAATGCATTGATACGGCAGGACAAAAATCATTTACGGTCTACGGGCCGGGTTTGTATTTTTGTTTACAGCCGAAGGGACAAAAAGGAAGAGGTCGGATTGTGGGAGAATCGGAGCTTGGTACAGACAAGGGTGTTGTGGTAGAATCGTCCAGCAGGAAATGGCCCATGCCGTGCAGAGTGCGAGTGGAAGATCGAAATAACACGGTTTGTATTGATGCAATAGAAAGAAATCAAGATAATCAGTAAGCTTGACAAATATCGCATAAACACGTATATACGATAATATACGTAAACAATCACAACCCCAGAGGAGATGCTATGAAAGGGGCTCGTGTAGGAAGGATTGAGGGCGTATTGACCGAAAAAAAACTGCTCATTGTATATGGTGAGGACGTCGCTATTTATGATCGAGGTGTGTACGACGAAATGATTGAGGCATTAGTAAGAGCACGAGATGGTATTATATCATCGGTTGTGGATGAGCCTAAGGGCGAGGCGGAAAAGACACTCGAGAAAGAGCCATTCAAAATTCCTGCATTTCCAGAATCTGTTGATGGTGTTGTTCGCGATAAGGATGGAACTCCTATTGCAGTGCGAGATCCTGTCACAAAAAAGATTGTGAGATTTGGTAAGAAAGAACCGCACACAAAACAAGAAGATGATGCGGAAAAAAAGGTACGCAAAGTTGTATCTGGTGTCAGGAAGGGGTCGAATGGATCAAGGCGTAAAGACAAAGTAGTTCAGCCGTTGAGGCAGATCGAAAAAAAAACAGACACATGGCCTGTCATTGAACATTTTCTTAGAGAGTCAAATCGACCAAAAAGAATAAAAGAAATTATCGAACATCTGAAAAGCGCTGGTTATGTTGGTGTAGCACCCGTCAGTAGCGTGACTACAATGCTCAAGACCAGAATGAAAGCAGGCAGTGTTGTGCGAAGTGGAAAAAAGGGCATGTTTGCTTACGCAGTTGTCTGATGACGCAATCCCCAGCACGGGGATTTTTTTATTGCACAATTTTCCATTTCTTTTTTCGTGCGTATCGTCGTAGTGCAGAACTTGGCTTCATGGCAACAGGGTTTCCCACGCACGATAGCATATGGCGATCCCCAGAAAATGAATCTCCATACGCATAGCTTTTTTTCAAATTCACATCATAATTTTTTGCAAATCGATGAAGGCAGCTCGCTTTATTTTCCGCATAGTTCAATCGATCAATATCTCCAGTATACTTTTTCTTGTGTGTAATCATGCTTGTGCCAAAAACGCCATTTGCGCCAATATGATCAGCAAATAACCGCGCAAGAGGTTGGAGCATTTCTGTAACGATTACTACATGATGACCTTTTTCAACATGATTTTTCACAAGATTCTCCATGTCATCATTAAGATTGTGTTTTCCGTGGGTATCGAAAAACTTTTCACTCATCTTCACAACTTCTTTCTCACTTAAACCGCACAACACACGATGAGCTTTTCGCATTGCCATCTTATGGGGCATCAATTGCAAAGCCTCCATCAACAACAACCACAAAACATAAAAACCACGACGACGAGGCACGGTTCCTTGTCGCATCAAAAAGACAATTAGGTCTTTCGTGAAAATACCGTTATACAAAGTGTTATCTATATCAACAAACGCAGCAATATTTTTTGGCTTTGGATAAGAAATATAATCGGGGATATACTGGTGGGGAAGCACGCGTATAAAAGTTTGCTCGATGCGCTTTTGAAGATTTTCAACATCTGCACGAGACGGACGAGCTGTTTTTTTCTTTGGATGTAGATATCCATGAAAATGCACATGCATGGTTCCAGGACGGATTCGTGTTTTATCGATAAAAACATGCTCGGCACCTGTAGAACTAAAAACAGCAAGTGGTCGTCCTGTCGAAATCGCAACACGTGCTGCTCCTGAATGCACATAATATAATTGCTGTGTTTGCTCGATATGTCCTTCGGGAAAAATCAATACGTGTTTGCGGTCTTCTAATGCTTCTTTCATGGCGACCAGAGAGGCTTCTCGAGAGTAGCTGTCTGGAAATCGTTTTTCCTCCTCTTGTGTTCGAGCAATATCAATCGCTCCCATTTTTTTAAAAACACGCCCAAACGGAAAATGAAAATATCTCGCCGGACCTGTTACAGGAATTACATCAGGCCCAAATAATGAAAAGTACATGAAACCATCCGTCATAGCAGGATGATTTGAGATGATTAATGATGAGTGTTCTAATTTATTTGGTACATCGTGGAGGTGGAGTTTGATGCCAGCAATTTTCAGCAACAAGGCATTATGTCCCTTCACAGCACGACGCCACATTTCTTCTCGATTACCGGCAGATACAAACAATTGCGCAATCGAACAAAAGATAAAATAAAGTGTACTGACGATGATGTACATCAAACGCACATACCATCCGAAAAGCCACTGAAACACACGAGAGTTATGCATAGTTCTCTATTTTAAAGCCCTAATTGACAAGGGTCAAATAGATCACTAAGATTCGATCAGATCGTTCATTACAGTTATTGCCGAAAAGGAGACGCAAATGCCCGCGATCGTAAGAGACGTGAATCTCTTGCCGAACTGGGCAGTGATTCACGAATACTTCAAAAGAGAGAAAACAGAAATTGAATTTGAGGGGTTTTTGGCACAATTACCGCACATATTGAGTAAGCGATTACGCGATATGTCGCGCGTGCGTGAGAGTAAGAGATTCCACAAATATCCCGATACATGGGAGCCACTCTCCACATGGAACATTATTGAGCGGGCTCTAATCAAGCAGCTTGGTCATGGATTTCATTTGCGAGAAGTGGGGCGTTGTAGCCGATTTGCTGCGTTTGGTTCAGACGCATTTCTGGCTAGCATGATAAACAACCCGATTGGCCGCTTTGTTACAAGTCCGGTTGATGGATACAAGAACGTACGATTTGTCGCAAAGCGATGTGTGACAAACAAAGAAATGGGTTTTGTGCAGATCGATCGCAATAGCGGATACATTGTGATGCGTCACAATCGAGATATCGCAGATCCGTTTTTCGATTTCTGGTCGGTTGCTTCCTTTATTGTGGGGCATAGCGATTCAGTAAATCTATTTTGGAAGCAAGCTATTTCGCAAAAGACTGTGTCCACCGTTGTTGCAGTAAATATTTTCCGCATGCTTGCAGAAGAGGCCGCTCATTTGACTGTTGAGGAAATTGATAGGCAGCTAGTCATTGGTGGAAATGTGCACGGCGAAATTGCGTTCATGCAGCTTGGCAAAAACTGCATTGCACTTGATGGTACAGATGCATTGAGCACGCAAATTGATGGCGCGATTCCGGTCATGAAAATCACTAAGACGTTGTATACGCCGTGCACTGTGTGTAAAGAGGATCATCCTTTATTGCACGAAGGTCAGATTTTCCAGTATTCCGATACGCCAGAACATCATCTTCCCAATTCAGCATTCCGCGTACAGTGGGATGCAAAGTGGGTTGATTATGTGAAGCCACTAACTTCACAGTTTGTGGTGAATCGTATGTTGAAGCAGGCTGAAACTGAAACAGAACTCACGGATGTGCGTCATGAGCTTGCGCATACCCGAGAAGAGCTCGACGCCATGAAAACCGTCCTCGCGCGCATTATGCCAAACGCATATGTTGCAGAACAATTCGCAAATGGCTCTCTAGATTCATTCACACGCGATGCAGTAGTGTTGCAGTTTGATATCATCGGATCTACCGAACTGATTAAAAGGTTTGGATGGTCAGATGCAGATCAGGCAGCGCATATCGGCCGTGTGGTGAGCGAGTGTTTCCGACCTGCTGTGAAATCTGGGGGATGGGATTTTCAGGAGATGGGAGATGGTGGAATTGTTGTGTTTTGTCCGCGATGGCCAACCGACAATGATGAGGAGCAACTCAAGAGTATTGCTGGTGCAGCTCGACAGGCAGTTCGTAGTGCACATGATATGCATACCATCGCGCATTCATATTGTATGACATTACGGATTGGTATCGATGTCGGACCAGTCTCATGGCAGCAGAAAGGGTCATTCTTGGATGACGACTTACTTGCTCCGCGATTTGCAGCAAACGGCGATCCGTTGAATTTTGCAGCTCGACTCGAGCAATCACTCAAAGAAAATAATCCGCCACTCGCATCACATACACGTATTTCTCAAAGCGTCATGGATTTACTCCATCCTCGTCCTATGCAGAATATGGCAAAGTCAGCGAGCAACATGAAGTTGTCAGGTGGGTTTGTATATAGTGATGTCATCAAAGTGAAAACTGATGAGATTGAGTGTTGGACTCGCAATGAAGTACCTCAATCTGTTTTCGATGAAACAGAATTTGAGGGGATCGCAGAAATAGAAGTCATAAGAATTGATTAAACTTAGCCGTCCTACAAGGGCGGTTTTTTGTATGGAGCACCCCGCAAGGGGGTATAAACTCCGGATTGACCCGCTCCGCGAATTTTTTATCTCCGCTTATCAAAAATCCAGCTATGAGGCTGGATTTTTGATAAGCGGGTGAGCGGATTCGAACCGCCTTCGCTACCTTGGCAAGGTAGCATAATAACCATTATACGACACCCGCAAATTGGATGAGACAATAGTATAACAAAGCAGAGTTTTATCGCAACAGTTACTATTGACAAATGATTAAAAATCTGATATTTTGTAGGGGTTCATTTACAAGATTAGAAAGGAGATTGAGATGAGATTTTCAGTTTCAATCATTGCGCTGATGTTCATCATTGGATGTCCGAGTCGAGAAACGCATGGTGTGGTTGAGTCGGATGTGGCACAGCCGGCCGAGGATATCGAAGAAGCAATTGAGGAGGTTGAGGAAGAGGTTCAAGAGGATCTCGGCTCGCCCCCGGAATGCGCAACGAGCGAAGATTGTGAGGATTACGTCGAGTGCACGAAGAATGTGTGCAACTACGGAAAGTGCCAGTTTCAGCCGAACGCTGAATATTGCAAAGATTCCGACGAGTGCACAATCGAGCTGTGTAACCCGAAAGGGAATGTCTTTGGTGGATGCGAATACAAAGCAAAACCATGTGACGACGGTGATGATTGCACGAGCGACAGCTGCGACAAGACTCAAGGCTGTGTCTTTGCGATGGATGGGGGAGTCTGCAAAGATTCCAATCCGTGCACCGAGGATTTGTGCGAGCTGAATGGCTGCGCACATGTCCCGATGAATTGCGATGACGAAGATCCTGGAACATTCGATGGATGTAGTAACCAATCTGGCTGCTACCATTACACCAAAGAGTGTGGCGAGGGTTTCCCGTGCAAGCATTCCGATCCATGTATGGTCTCAACCTGCAATCCCGACTTCACGTGTTCGCACGAGATGAAGGTTTGCAAGGATGATGTCGCATGCACGTTCGATGTCTGCAACGGCGGAGAATGCGTGTTCAAGCCAAAGGGCGGTCTCTGTCCAGCGAGCGGAAACAAATGTGTTGCATCTTTCTGCGACCCAATGTTCGGGTGTACGTTTGGCGATATTGAATGCGATGACGGCAAGCCATACACATTCGATTATTGCGATCCCGACCTCGGTTGTGTATTCGACAATACCGGAGAGTGGTGTGAGCCGGGTACCAATCAGTGTGAGGATGGCGATCCGTGTACATACGATGTTTGCCAGCCGGACAACACATGCTCGTATCTTCCCAAGGTTTGCAATGACAACATCGCATGCACAGTTGATGTCTGTGTTGGTGATGGCGAATGCGTGGGTATTCCTGACAATGAGCTGTGTGAAAACGGGCTCAAGTGCAACAAGGATGCTGGAAAGTGTACGCCGTGCGTGGTTGGCGCAGATTGCGACGACGAAAACCCCTGCACTTATGACTATTGCGACAATGTCGGCGGAAAGATGACAACAGGTACGTGGGAGTGCAAGCACGATAGTATGTGTGGAGTTGATGAGTGTGATACGGAAACCGGTGTATGCATCGAGCCCGAGTATTGGTGTCAGATTGATCTGGAGTGCGAACAGCCGGATGATCCGTGTGCCTACGTGAAGTGCGAGGAAAACGAATGCATCTATGGTGGTTTCACAAACGGAGAGATCTGTCATGAAGACGAGTGCTCTGTATCAGTGTGCAACATCATGTCTGAATGCGTGATCGACGTGGAGCAAGAGTGTGGGGATGGAAATTCTTGCACCGATGATCTGTGTGATCCGAAAGTCGGATGCATGTATCTCGAGTCTGAAGATGGAACATTGTGCAACGATGGGAATTGGTGCACGAAAGAAGCCAAGTGTTCATTCGGATTTTGTATCCAGAAGGAAGTGAAGAACTGTAACGACGGTGATCCGTGTACAGTGGACTCATGCGGGAAAGATGTTGGCTGTGTGAATGATTTCAGTGTGGAAATTTGCGTATTTAATCAATGCGTAAATGAAAACATCTGGGGTTGTGAGGCGTGCGCTGGTGCGCCAGCATGCAATGACGGTGAGGATGTAACAGAGGATGTATGCACCGGATTCGACATTCCAGAAAGCGATGCGCAGCAAGAGTTGTGTGTTCACAAGGTACAGATGTCGGAGGGTGTGGGATGGATTTGTTTCAACATTCCAACGTATGCCGAGCAAGAGATCGACGGCGTCACTGCTGAAGCAGAAGAATTTCCTGCTGGTGATGTTGTCTATCATTGGCAGAAGTCGAATTTAGAGGTGTGGTTTCAGCAGTTCCTCGGAACGGGTATTCCTCCGGTTGAGGAATGCGCATGTATCAACCAGTTCGGACTCCTGACAATGCCAACCTTGTTGATCGAAGACGAAGACTTGATGGTTATGAAGTGTTCGACTGATACGGATAATTAGTCGACGCGGCCCCTACGTAGGGGCCGCTTTTTTAATGCAAGATTTTGAACTAGAAGTTCAAAATGAGGGACCTCTTTTTTAATGCAAGATTTTGAACTAGAAGTTCAAAATGTAGGGGACGCTTTTGTTGTCATCCCGTAGTCGTACGGGATCCATGTTTGTTGGCGCACTTCTTGATGGATCCCGTACGACTACGGGATGACAGTGCCCGATGTTTTGTTGAAAGTAAAAAGCCCCACACCATAGTGTGAGGCTTGGTCATTCCAACTCGACATGAGTTGTACCCGGTTCTGCGGTTCGGCGCTCTAGGGCGCGGTTCCGGTAAGGGCATCCATAGGCGATTTTCTCCCCTCTCAAGCGTTGTCTGAACGACGTACCAAAATAAGATACCAGAGATTTCAAAAAAGTTCAAGTGTATAAAAACGACCCACGTATGGGTCGTTTTTTTGATCGTGCACGCCGCCTATCAATCTGTATGAAGGGGATCTTCATCATCTTTTAGAAGCATCGGACGTGCGTTCGCACCACGTTGTTTCCACAACATGGCCAGCGCAACACTAGTGATACCACCAGCCGCAGCAGGGAATGCAGCTTTTTTAAGCGGACTTGTTTGCGCAGTTGCTGCAGTAGAACTCGCATAAAATTCTTCAGCTGTTGCAATTGTCGTGACATCCGCCTCATCTCGAGGTAGCACGCGATACCCCGAATTCGTTTTAGAGAGAATTCCTGCGATCTCCACAACATCTCCTACAACTGGTTCAAGTAGCACGCCAGTCGTATCTTTCGCAACAACATTTATTTGCCCATCATCATTCTCAATCACTGTTTTACTCGAACTCGTCTCAACAACCTCACCACTTACAGCCACAACATCACCAATCAATTCATCTCCCAACGTACCTAGTGAAGTCGGTTCAGGAGGCACTTCTTCTTGATGAGAAAGCACAAAGATATCAGATTGCTGCTTCACCTTAATGCGTGTCGTGTTATACGGTTTTGAGATTTCACCTGTCACACGAACAACATCTCCACGCGACAACTCCGGAAAATCCTTACTATACATATACACCTCAACACCAGGATTTCCGATATAGAAGATATTGCCGCCAAGCACTCCTGGCTCAACCAACACCACACCTTCGGTAATTACCTTATCTCCCTTAATTCGCGCATCCATTTCATCAAGCGAGACAGTATATGTAGTTTTAGCCGCCGCACTCGTAAGGGGTTTTGGCGCTGGAGTTGGAGCGCTAGCTTTTGCAATAGCAGGAGCTTTAATAGGAGCAGCATCAAGTACGGTCAAGGTAGATTTCGCACTAGAAGTTGCGTATCCATCACCAACCCACACGCGTGTCGTAAACGTCCCTGATTTTTTAAACAGATGTTCAATAGTCGGCTCGCTCGTATACGCACGTTTACTACGATCACCAAATGACCAGAGATAATTGAGGGAATCATTCTCGGCATCTGTTGAATCAGAAGCATCTAATGTAACAGATGTATTGAGATTAGCTTCGCTCACATGACTCAAACTCGCAACAGGTTTCTGATTTGGTGCATCAATAATATTCGCATTCCCTGGCGTCGCAGTTTCACTCCATTGCCACAGATCATTACTCAAAGCATAAACCCAATTTTCTGCCGCAGAAGTTTCATACATCACAGTATCTACCACAACCTCATCAGCATTCAACAATTCAACTGTTTCAGATTTTGTATTATTCAGAGCAATCCCAGTTGTGGCTCGTGTAATCCCTAGATAACTATCCGCCGCAATCGTCTCATCGTCAAACATATACGATGTTCCCGCAGCATCACGGAGTGCCCATCCAGTCAGCTCAAGTTCTTCATCACTCGCATTGTAGATTTCCACAAATTCATCTAACGCATCCGAACCAGGGGGATTAGGAAGTAATTCTGATAGAGTGAGTTGCGTTGATGGCGCAACAGGGGTTGGCTCGACTTCAGCAACCTCTTCAACAATATCTTCTTTAGAATCTTCTGGATCGTTATGACATGTACAAGTGTCTTCAGTATTTTCAACAACTGGGGGAACAAATATACGATTCGAGAATCCGCGCGTAGGTGTCATAGTAGGCGCAAAATCATTTGCATCAGAACCAGATGAAACCCCATCAAATCTCCGCGCACAACTCGCCGGTTTTTTAGCTTTTGGTGCATTATCATCTGGATTCTCATCAGCGAAATTCCCAAACGCAATTTTATCAATCACAAACCCATATTGATCAAGCAGTACAATCGCATCACCACTATTATTCAATTTGAATTTCAACTCATCGAACGTGAGGAATTCCCCAGGACCAATCATACCACTCAAGGGAGATCGTTTTTCCGTCGCATCCATCAAATTCCACCCAGACAAATCAAGTGTCTCTTCTGTGAGATTCAAAACCTCAATCCATTCCGTATCATATTCTGTTGGATCTGCGACATATTCATTGATACGCAGCGATCCCCACGAAATATTATACGCTTCTCCTGGCAGTTCAACCTCCAGTTCAACTTCCGGTGCAGGTTCTAGTTCAGTAATCAACTCATCTGACAAGACTGCTTTGGTAGAAGTTGCCACTTCCTGAACAGCATTAGGGTTGTAAGCTAATCCCGCAGAATGTCCTTCCAACTCCTTCCAATTCGCATCAGAATAATCATCAACAGATACATCAACACGCTCAAGTGAATGAGTTCGCGCAACGCCATACGTAAACGCTTCAGAAATTTCTCCCTCCGCATCAAGTAGCGCAAGATATTCACCGCCCTCATTCAAACTACCCCACGAACTATCAAAAACCTGAACAGAAACATCTGGATACGTCGCAGTAAATCGCTCATCATGTTGTGCAACAATCGCATATGCCCCAGCCGCAACAAGAGGGGAGACACCATCAGGAATATTAATCCTATGCGTCGTCTGTTTATCACCAGCCGAATCAACAAACTTCCAACCGGTAATATCAACCGCACTATTGGATCGATTATAAATCTCAATCCATTCAGATCGCTCTTTTGTGTTAGATTCAAACGCTGCGATCTCGGAAAACACGAATGAACCATCTGCCGCCAGCCCTGCTGTAGGAACGCAGAGCAATAAAAAAAGCCCGAAGTACACGAGCCTCGAAATATGTGTGTGTTTCATAACCTCCTTGTTAGACCCCAACATGTCCGGCTAGCTAGGGCATGAATACACTTACATTGTAAGACGATTAAAAAAGTGTTGTCAACTACTTTACAACACTTTTTAATTATCAAACTAGAATAAGGAAAATTTTGTTGCCTAGCCTAGACAACAATCCACAGCTTATGCCCAACTGTGGAAAACATAAAAAACGCACTCGTAGTGCGTTTCGTAGCTATTGATTGCCAAGTCTGAAAATCAGTGTACGATCATCTGCATGAAGAGTTGGGTCTTGTGAGGTAATATGGGCGTAGCGGCGTCTCATTGCTGCAAGGCCATGTTTTTTATAGCCAATACACAGCTCAAATGCTTCTTCCCATCCAAGGTCAATCGCAAGATCACATTCAAGTTTGTATGCAGCAACTTCAGAATTGAAGTGACGTTCAACAGCTTGGGGCGGACGTCTTACTCCGGTTCTTTGGTGGATAAGATCAACATCAAGCAGCTCGCCGCGATCATATTGTTTAATGTGTTGGTATTCGTGATACAAAATCAGCATCAAATTCTCATCACTTCTATCGCTGTTACGAAGTTGAGCTGGATTTACCATCATTGCTTTGGTGAGTCCACGATCTGCAATATTGATAAGAAAAACACCAGCAACGTTCATAGAAGACGCATGCTCATTTTGGAAGTTAAGCATGACATCATTTTCAAGAATTCGTCGATTAAATTCTTCCGAGATTTCAGGCGAAGGATGGT
>NZCD01000004.1 GCA_002688135.1 Parcubacteria group bacterium | reverse complement strand
CTGCACTCATGTGGACAATTTCTGCAGCCTGTTTTTCTACGAAGAATTCTGCGTTTTTTACTTGATGTGATTTAGCTATTGGCATTAGAATAGCTGCTTTACCAAGCGCTGCGATTTCTGACAAACTTGATAACCCTGCGCGCATGATTACGAGGTCTGCCACAGCGTAAGCATCTGCCATTTCATCGTCGAGAAAAAATTCGAATGTGTTGTATCTATCTCCTATTTTTTTATTATGTTCTCGAATTGCTGGCGCGATAACTTGTTTTCCCTGTCCAGTTATATGAATTACTTGTGCTTTTTCTAGAATCTTTGGCAAACTTTGTGCAACAACTTTGTTAAGGTTTGCGGCTCCAGTGCCTCCACCAAATATTAGTACTGTAGGAAGATCTTGATCTAGATGGAAATGTACATATCCCCTATCGCGGTCTCCCAGTCGCAGGGCGGTTCTAATCGGATTTCCAGTGTGCTTGCTTTTTACCTCTTTCAACTCCTTCATAGTGTGTTCAAATGTTGCTGTCGTTCGTTTTGCAAAAGGTCGCATTATTTTATTCGCGAGACCTGTTTGAATATCTTGATGATGTACAACAGATGGAATTCTTAGCATCCAGCCTGCAATGTGTAGCGGTACGCTTACATAGCCTCCAGCGCTTACCAAGACATCTGGGCGAAATCTAATTAAAATAAAAAATGCATGGAAAAGCACAATCGGAGATACTAGTAAGTCTCTAATATTTTTCCAGCTTTTGTAGCGACGCCATTTGACAGACATCATTGCCTTGAATTTTATACTGTGAGATCTTACTACGATTTTTTCAACTCCGCCAAATGTCCCAATCCATAATAATTCTGCTTCTGAATATTGCTTTTTGATTTCATCTGCAACAGCAATAAGTGGCATGACAGGACCAAGCGTACCGCCACCAGAAAGTAATACTTTAATTTTCTTTGATTTTGTCATGCGTGTTTATCCGCAGATATGTTGAGTACAATACCGATTGCAGCTAGTGTTGCGAGCATTGCAGAGCCCCCGTGAGACACAAAAGGCAGCGGAACTCCCGTTAAAGGCATTATACCAATAATCGCGCCAATATTCACTATTGACTGCATTGCGATCCATGCAACGACTCCTACAACCACAAGTCGTGCGAAATCAGCTTTGATCCGCTTTGCTAGCTTTAGCATGCGCATACAAAAATATGTTAATACTAAAACAAACCCTACAGAAACAAGAAATCCCATTTCTTCTGACATGATTGCAAATATGGAGTCTGATGTGACTTCTGGAAGATAGAGGAATTTTTGGCGTGATTGTCCTAGACCCAACCCCATCAATCCTCCCGAACCGACTGCGATGAGTGCTTGATTTAACTGATATCCTGCACCTTGGATGTCTAGAGATGGATTTATGAATGTTAATAATCTTGCGAGGCGGTAAGGCGCGATTGCGATTAATCCTGCTATACCTGTTCCTCCAAGTAAGCCGAGGATTCCGATATGTTTTAGACGCGCTCCAGACACAAAGAACATTGCGATCCCGATGAGCGCTAGAATTATCATTGTCCCTACATCTGGCTGTAATGCGAGTAATCCTGCGACGATTCCGAGAATGATTATGAATGGAATAAGTCCTTTATGTAAGTCTTGGCGTTCTTCTTGTGATTTTGATGCAAGCCAACCTGATAATCCTAAAATGAAAGTTAGTTTTGCTAATTCTGCGGGCTGGAGGTTGATTGGTCCCAGATTGATCCATGATTGCGATGTTCCATAGCCGGCTGCGATTGGTGTAGCGAAAACCGCGAGAAGCATTAAAACTGTTAGACCTAAAAGCCATTTGTACCATTTGAAATACAGTCGATACGGAATTCGCATTATTATCATCATTACTATGACCCCCGGAATCACTCCGCTAAATATTTGTCGTTTGAGAAAATGATAACTATCGCCGAACCTTTCAAATCCAACTGGAGACGAAGCTGAAGCCAAAGTTAGAAGCCCAAAAATAATCAGCATTGCTAGAGTTGATAGCAATGCTGCATCGTATTTTGGTGGTGTTCTTTTTTTCTTTGTGGTTCGGGGTTTCATATCGGAAGATATGTCACCATGTCTGCTAATGCTAGTGCTAATCCTACAACTGCTGTGACGCCTGCGATCATCCAAGCGCGCATGACGATTTGAGGTTCTGGCCAGCCGATAGCTTCAAAATGATGGTGGATCGGGGCAACTCGGAATACTTTTTTATTCCGGAATTTTTTGGATAGAATTTGGATTATGACTGAAACTGATTCAATCACAAATGGTAGGCATATTATCGGCAGAAGAAGCGCATAGTTTGTGAGCATAGCAACAATACCAAGCGTAACCCCTAAGGACATAGCTCCTGTATCCCCCAGGAAGAACCGCGCCGGATGAATGTTGTACCAGAGGAAAGCCACTATAGCGCCCACAATGACCGCACACAATGCTGCTAAATCATATTTGCCTTGCGCAAATGCAATCGCTCCAAACGCCCCGTATGCAGCAAGTAATAAGCCTCCAGCTAATCCATCTAGTCCATCAGCCTCATTAACTGAAAAGCTTGTTGCTACAATAATGATGATAAAAATCGGAATGTACCACCATCCCAATGCGAATGTTCCGAAAAATGGTACATGCAATAAATCCCAATCTAGTTTGTAAAAAAACCACCATGCTCCAATGCTCGCAATTACAGTGTATAGAAATAATCTGTGACGTGCGCGAATTCCCCCTCCATGTGGGCCTATTCTTTTTACATTAAGATAATCATCCACTAAACCCACCAATGCTGAAGCTACGAGCGCTCCAAGTGGCAGCCAAGTTTCTTTTCTCGATAAAAAGTTTATATCGTCAAATCCTGGAAGTATTGATGGTAGGAATGCTAGTAGTAAGACTGTTACCCAGATAAGTATTCCGCCCATTGTTGGCGTTCCTGCTTTTTTTGCATGCATTTGTGCGTAGATGGGAGCTTCTTCTGCAGATCTTATTCCTTTTCCCATTTTTGCCGCGCGAAGGAATTTGATGAGTGATGGAGCCCAGAGAATTGCTATTAAAAAAGCTACTGTTGCGAGTAATATTATTGAGGTCAATTCGGCGGTAGGTACTGTCATATTATGCGTTGAGGGATATTGTCAGAACGGCCGCGATTACAAGAAATATATGTAAAAGATTTGTTAATGTTACGAGAAAAAAACTTGTCATTCGAGCTTGCCTGAACATGACATATGCCAGTACTGTATTTGCAATTGCTGCGAATAAACCAACTGCTGGTAGTGTGAATATCTGCAAACGTGATCCTACAAAATCTACCCCGACTCCGACTGTGTAATGTAAAAATGTACTGTCTGTGTATAGCCTAATATTTGCTAAAATGTACATCCACAAAATCGCCTGCATGACTGCGGTGATAGATAACTGAGTGACAATGTATTTGTGTTTGTAAAATCGCGCGAATGCGTGACGTAGCCGTTCGAGCATATTATTCGCCTTGTTTTTGACCGAGAAGTTCGTAGAACCACTTATCCTCGTCAGACTGTTTTGAGCAACATGATTTTTCTTCGTTGTGTTCGTGTTCGTCCTCGATCGCAACAACTTGTTTGATTGATGGGACTTGTGAGATGATTTCTGCTTCGATTCCCATTTTGAGCGTTACTTGAGACATTGGACAACCCTTACAAGCTCCTTCCAGCCTTACCTTAACCACCCCCTCTTTTTCATCTACCTCAACAAGCTCTACATTTCCTTGATGCATTTCAAGTGCTGGGCGTATATTTTCGAGACATTTTTCTACTTTTTGCATTGTATCCATAGACTGTAATTTTATCGATTTTTGACTATATAGTCAATGCGGGCGAAGATTGACAATGCAATATTCATGTGATAGTTTTCATATAGTTCTATTAACAACACACAGGTGATCCAATGGGTAAATCAGTTATACCTTGCAGTGAATCGATGTTCTCAGACTTGAATGAGTTTGGTTTGCGTTCTACTCCTCATGAAAATATTGGGGCTCGCGTTACCATGAGCTGTCGTGATCGAGATGAAGATCTCGGCATTAATCTTGTTTCATCGATTCAATCCTTGCAAATTCTGCACACGGCAGTGAGATGCGAACTCACCACGGACTTTATTCGCACGTCTCGGCTCTCGAAAAATAAAAAGATTAAGGAGTACAAAATTCTTGGGCTGTACGCCACATTTGGTGGTCGCTGGGGCTTGATCGTTAAAAAAGGGTTTTTTTCTGTGATGCGCATCAACGTTAATGTGTCGATTGCGTTTGACTAACCAGATAGCCTCTATACACCCCCTAATGGGGGTTTTTATGTTGTTGACAACTTTTTTTCTTTGATATATAATATCGCCAGAAAATTAACCCCCTTTCTATGGCACATAAAAAGGCGGGTGGATCTACCGGCTTAGGTCGTGATTCAAAGCCCAAGTATTTAGGCGTGAAGATCGCAGACGGTCAGCTAGCTGGAGCAGGAAACGTTCTTGTTCGTCAGCGTGGTACTAAGATTCGCCCAGGAAGAAATGTGAAGCGTGGATCAGATGATACGCTCGTAGCATTGGCCAACGGCATTGTAAAATACACTAAGAAAAAGGTTACAATGTTTGATGGCAACCTACGACTGAAGACATTCTGTCACGTGGAACCTACAAACTAAAAACACTCGCGAGAGTGTTTTTTGCTTGCTTTCTGTCGACTTTATCAAAAACCTGATTTCGATTTTATTTACGCTGTTTTTTATGGATCCCGGCCCGAAGGTTTATGCTGGCGACGCAGAGGCAGTGCCGGGATGACATCCTTAGCAGCTATTCTATGAGCTGCGCTGTGTCACCTTCTTCTCTTTTAATGACGCATTAGAACTCTCTGCGGCCTTTGCGAATTCTTCTAATACTTCTTTTTTGGATGCTCGTTTTGTGTTGAACTTGAATCGAGATTGTGCTTTTTTCTTGATTCGTTTTATTGATGCTTTTACGAATTGTCTGAATAGTGGATGTGGCTTGAGTGGTTTGGATTGAAATTCTGGATGGAACTGTACTCCAACAAAGAAAGGATGATTTGGTAATTCAATAATTTCAACCAAATCTCGCTCTGGATTTGTACCTGAAATCACCATACCATTTTCTTCCAAAGGTTTCCTATAATTATTGTTTACTTCATAGCGATGTCTGTGTCTCTCTGATACCACCCTTTTTTCATATGCTTCCCCTGCTACCGTGTCCTTTTTTAATTTGCAATTGTATGAGCCCAATCGCATAGTTCCTCCATATTTCTTTTCCGCCAAATTTGCTGCCTGTTCTTCCATTACATGAATGACGGGATTTTCGGTTGATGGATTGATTTCTGCTGTGTTTGCATTTTCAAGACCACAAATATTTCGGGCAAATTCTACTACTGCCATCTGCATACCATAACAAATTCCAAAATACGGAATACTATTTTCTCTTGCATATTCGACTACTGCGATTTTTCCTTCCACACCCCTTGTTCCAAACCCACCAGGAATTAGAATTCCATCATATTGATCCAGCTCTTTTAATTTTCTGGGGTCTTCTTCATATTCTTCAGAATTGAGCCATTCCAATGTAGGTTTGTATTTATGGTACCATGCGGCATGCTTAATTGCCTCAATAACTGAAATATAGGCATCTGATAATACAAAATTTCCTGTGGAAAAATATTTTCCGACTACTGCAATTTTTACTTCTCGTTTTACGTTTTTAATTGTCCTGACCATCTTTCTCCACTCTTTGAGTTTTCCATTCTTTCTTTTGAGTCCAAATTTCGCCAATATCTTATCGGAAAGCTTGTCTTGTAAAAATTTAAGTGGAACCTCATAGATTGAATCTAGGTTTGGAGCTGGAATGATATCTTCTGGCGCCATATTGCAATGAACCGACAGCTTTCTTTTGCGCGCAGCATCAATCATATAAGCAGATCGAGCAATAATAAAATCCGGCTGAATTCCTGTTCCATTGAGTAGCCGGACTGCGTGTTGAGTTGGTTTTGTTTTCATCTCGCCAATTGAGGCTGGTACGGGGAGATAGCTCACTAGTACAAACTGTACTGCTTCTGGATCTGCGAGTTTCATCATACGAGCTGCTTCTAGAAATAGAATATTTTCGTATTCTCCCACTGTTCCTCCGATTTCAATGATGACAAAGTCTGCTTCTGCATGTTCTGCTGCTTTTTTGATACGTGCAATTGCTTCTTGTGGTACATGTGGGACTACTGATACACATTTTCCTTTGTATTCTAAATTTCGTTCTCTCTCAATTACTGATTGATATACGCGGCCGGTGGTCATGTAATTTATAGAGGTAATTTCTGTATTCAAGAATCGCTCGTAGTTTCCTATGTCTTGATCTGTTTCATCTCCATCCACTGTCACAAACACCTCACCATGCTCAACAGGATTCATGGTTCCAGCATCGACATTGATATATGGGTCGATTTTGATTGCTGTAACTTTATATCCCTTATCCTTCAACAGCAGAGCAATGGATGATACTGATGTACCTTTTCCGACTCCTGACAACACACCACCTACGACGAAAATATATCTGTGTTTCATATGACAAGCTTACAGACATCCTGAATCTTAACATTCAGAAAATCTAATAGACAATCCGGCCTTTTAGAGGCCGGATGTTAGTGGATAATATTCATACCGATGGTATTGTACCACGATTGACAGTTGTCTCAAAGTGACCTATACTGACCACCTGTGAATAACAATAAAAAATCAGGGATGGTGGCGATTGTGGGGCGATCTAATGTCGGTAAATCGACTTTGATCAATGCTTTGACCGGCCGTAAAACAGCAATTGTAACCTCCAAGCCACAAACCACACGACATCTGATTCAGGGTGTCTATAATGATGACCGCGGGCAAATTGTCTTTGTTGATACGCCTGGGTTCTTTTTGCGTGCTCAAGATTCGTTATCAAAGACGATGTTGGAGCGTGTAGCGTTTGCTATGCAAGATGTTGACGCGCTTATTTATATGGTTGATCCAACACGTGCTATTGGCGAAGAGGAGAGAAAGATTTCAGGTATGGTATCTGCACTTAAGATGCCTCGCCTGTGTGTTATTAATAAGACGGATCTCCCTAAGCCTGACCGTGTCTATCACCCTGATTATACTGATTTGTGTGAAGATATCGCACCCATACTTGAGATTTCTGCTCATCGCGAAACTCATTTGAAATCGCTGGTAACTCAATTGTTTGAGCATATGCCTGATGGTGAGCCACTGTATCCGGATGATGCGTTTGTGCGAGATGAAAAACATTGGATTTCAGAATTGATTCGTGAGAAGGCTTTTAATACATTTGGAGATGAATTGCCTTATGGTTTGCATGTGCGAATCGATGAGATTAATGATACCAAGACAATGCTAAGCGTGTACGCTACGATTTTAACAAATAACCAGAGACACAAGGGAATGATTATTGGGAGGGGCGCTAAGAAATTGAAGGAAGTAGGTATGTCTGCTCGGAAAGAGCTTGAGGTAGCTGCACAAAAGAAGGTTTTTCTTGATTTGTCTGTTTCGGTTGATGAGAGGTGGATGGATAGATATGAGAATTAGTGAGTAGTTTGTAGGAAGTAGCTTGTAGTAAAAATCGCCTTTCGGCGATTTTTTTTTAGAAATCTGCGATAGCAGAGCTCTATAGATCCGCGATAG
>NZCD01000003.1 GCA_002688135.1 Parcubacteria group bacterium | reverse complement strand
CCGATAGTCAGTATTATTTCAATTTTAATTGGTGTGAAGTTTGCTGGAATTCTTGGTGGGTTGTTGGCGATTCCTGTTGCAACAGTATTTTCTGTATTTGTAGAATCATTATCAATTGGCGATGAAAAGAAGAAGCGTCGGCGACGAAAAGCAGTATGAAAAGAATTCTTGTAGTAGTTTGTGTTATTTCAGTTGCAGTGGGTTATTTTGTGTGGACAAAATCGCAGGATGTTTCTCAAGCTTCAGATCCTCGAGAAGAATTATCTGCTCCACAGGAAACATCGGTTAGTGTGTATATGTCTCATCGAGAAGATATTATACAGTCGATTGAAGATGAGAATTTGTTTGGTTATACATTTCACATGAAGAATTTGCGGAATCGCATGGCGGCCGTGTTTGTTTCTGAAGATGATTTTACGAATCATATTGGACGTCTTCGATTGTTGAATAGCTTGCTTGAATCAGGATTTTCTGGTATTGATGTCGTTGCTGCGCTTGATGAAGTTTTGCTGGAATAAGGGGCAGTCTCATTCATTATGTTATTCCACCCATTCTTGTTAGGTTTATTATATCTGGGCTTTTTTGAGCTCTATTTTTTGTTTACGAATAATAAATTACTCGTTGGTGTTTATTTTGTAGCTTTGGTTATTTATACTGCTGTGCGTTTGTTGTTTCATGTTGGGGAGGCACTTGTTCGGCGATGGGTGCTTGTCACATTCTTTTTGTTGTTGTTTGTTTTTGTGACGATGTACGTGAGTGTGATTGAGGTTGCGTGGTTGCGGCATGTAGGTGGTATTGGGTTTTCAATATTCACATCATTTTTGGTGCTACTTCTCTCAACCGGTAAGGGTGATATTCGAGCTCGGCCGCGTTCATTTGTTTCTGCGACGTATTTGACAGGTTTGTTATTGATGCTTTTTTCTTCATCATTTTTTCATAGTTTGAAATTGTTTTTGACGGTTCGGCAAATTGGGTGGCCGATTTTGGTCGCATTGATACATGCTGTGATTGTATATTTATTATTTCTATCTTTGCGTATTCCGTCGCGTGGGATTATTCCAGCAACACTTGTGACGTTTATTGCATCCTTTCAATTATTTTGGGTGGTGGAATTTTTGCCGTTTGGCGCGTTGACGTTGGGATTGTTGCATGTGATTCCATTATCTTTATATGTAATGTTTGAACGTGATCGGTTACTTGACGATGTGCGTCCACAGGAGTATATTCGTTTCGCATTAGAAGCTTGTGCGTTAGTGGTTGTTATTCTATTTTTCACTCGCTGGAATTAATTTGGGAGGATTTTTTCACATATGTCGGACAATGCCCCTCACCTTCCTGATGATGTATACCCCGCTATGCGCATGCGGTGGTTGTTTGTTTTTGTGTTGGTTATTTCAATTTTAGGCGGAGTTGCTGGTGGTACGTATGCAATGCGAGTTTTTTTGCCTGGTATTTTAACGGATTTGATTTCAACTTTGCCTCTTTCAAATCAGGTTAGGCGTGCGGCTGGTGATGTGGGTGAATCTCCATTTTTGGATATGGTTCGTGTAACTCATTCATTGGTTGATGCGCGTGCTAACGTTGTTGGGTCTGCTGTTTCGTATACATCAGATGGATGGATGTTGACTGAATCTAATGTTATTGATCGAGCGACTGGTGTGCGAGTGGACGGTGAGATATTTAAATTTGATCGAAAAAAATTAGTTAAGGATGTTGCTAGTAATGTAGCTTTTTTCAAAATTGATAAGAATGATACTTCATCTCCCAAAGTGATTGATAATGCACGATTTGATGCCGGGGATCGTTTGTTTGTGGTGGGGGAGACACATGGTGTGTTTGAGACCAGTGTTAGTTTGCCGTTTGGTTCTTTGCCTGCTGCGCGAGAGGTGTATGATTCTGATCGGTATCATCGTGTGATTGTGTTGGATCGTCGGTTGCCCGCTGCTTTGGTTGGTGCGCCCGTGTTTGATGTTCGTGGAGTTGTTGTTGGAATTGTGAGTAGTAATGATAAGTTTGTTGATCAGAGTATTGTAATTCCGGCACATCATTTCACTTCTACATTTAAGGAGGTTGTCACGAATGGTTCGGTTTCTCATTCTTATCTTGGTGCGCGATTTGTTTTACCTGATGCAGCTGGAGTGGATCTTTCGATGTTTGATCATGGTGTTTTGTTACAAGGTTCAACGCGTTATGGTGTTGCTGCGATATTATTTGGTTCACCAGCATGGAATGCTGGTTTGCGCGCAGGTGATGTTATTTTAAGTGTTGAAGATCAGCCTGTCGGAACCACACAATCGTTGCCTGAAGTTTTACTACAATATGATCCGGAGCAAACAGTTCGTGTGAAGTATCGACGTAATAATGAAGAGTTTGAAATTGATGTTGTGCTTTCAACACGATAGAAAATAAGGTACAATGAGACTATAAGATATGTTGCGTACATATCTGAAAAGTAGCGTCATGTATCTACAGCGATCTGTTGCCACTCAAACAGTTCAAAGCTCGTCGACGATATATCTATATCGCCCCCTCTCTTCTTTACTGTTTGACTGACAACATCTCACTATATCTGCAATAACTCTACCTTTAAGATATGTACTATGAACCATCAGCATTAATTAGCGCGCATTGGAGATTTATTTTGATTGTTGGAATTGTTGCTGGGCTGTTGGTTGGGGGATTAAGTTTTTTTCAAACACTTGAGTATCGTGCAACATCACGTTTATTGATTACTCCATTTGTATCAAATACTGGTGAGGTGTTTGATCAATTCACAGCACTTAAGAGTGCAGAGCAAATGGGGAATACATTATCACAATTGTCAGAAACGACGCTTTTTCAAAATAGAGTGATTAAGGTGCCATACGATATTCGTGCGGATTTGTTTGAGAATGATGCGCGGAAGCGACGAAAGCAGTGGTCAAAGACAGTTCAGGTTGATGTTGTTCCTGGTTCTGGTGTGTTAGTTGTTTCTATATTTGATGAGAGTAAGAACCGTGCTGTGGCATTGTCTCGAGCTGTTTCCGATGTTTTGGTTTCTTCTGGTCATGAATATTTGCCTGGTCAAGTTGAAATTCGCTTGGTTGATCCGCCGCTTTTGTCAAAATATCCAGTACGACCTAATATTCCATTTCGTGCATTAGCTGGTTTGTTGTTTGGAATGCTTTTGGCGGTTGTATATGTGTTTATTACTCCGCATAATCGGCGTCATGATGAATTTCGCTTAATGTAGCATAAGCCTTGACAAATCCCTATAAATACAGTATGTTTTTATGTTATCCTGCCAATCTGGCAGGATTTTGATCATTAATAACCAGAAAAAGTAAACCTTTGGGGTGTTAGGAGGACTTATGTCTACTACTCAAATTTCTGACCGATTGCGTATTCGAATTCGTACGTGGGGAGTGAGTCAGCCAGCTGTAAAGCAGATTCTTTTTCTTCAAACGATGGAGAATCCTGAATTTCAAGCTGAATTGCAAGGTGATTTTTTGCCGTCAGTTGATGCGGATGATTCGGATTATGACGCGATCATTTCTTTCTTTGTGGCTGTTGAGCTTTTTAGATCTGAAACTGTTTCGGGAAAATCTGAAGCTGTTTCAGCTAAAGAAGAAAAGCCACCTGTTCTCGAGCTTCAGCCTCCTGCAAATTGGGAGAAACGCTCTGATCGTGTGAGTGGTGCTCGTGTTCGCTCTGGCGGAAGCAAAACTTCTGATCCACAAACAGTTCCGACTATGCAATTGATGCATGAGTCTGATAATGATGTGTCTGTGGTTTCAACAGGGGAGATTCCTCAGATTGAGGATCAGCCTGATTTGGAATTGGAACCCGAAGAGTTGGGGCAAGAGATTGAGTCGATTACTCGTTCTGAAGCTCCCACTCGTTTGGACAACGAGATTCTCTCTGAGGATGTTGTTGATGAGAGTCCATCTGTGACTCCGCCGCGGATTCCTAAGCGTGCGGTTGTTGTTGATATGCCTGCGGTTGCAGGCGTCGATGAGTCGGAGAGCCAGCAGGCGATTGTCGATGATGTGTCTGGTGGTACGAAGACAGGTTGGAGCCCTAAGGTTTCCACGCCTCCTGCTGCAAAATCTCTTTCGGAGGTTTTGGATGAACAGGATGAGGGTGATCTTGACTCCATTGGAACAACTGTGGCTACTCCAGATGAAACTGAAGCTGATCAGAAAGATGTTGCGCGTGCGCAAGATCTTGCAGAGTTGAATGGCGAGGATCTTTCTGAAGATCCTGCAGTCTCTCTTGAAAGTTCTTCAGCGCATCCGGTCAGTGATTTGTCTGATGGTGATGATCCGGATGGTGTTTTTGACGAATTGGATGGTGAGCTTGAAGATATAGAGTGTCCCGAAGCTGATCAGGAATCTGAAGTTTCTCCGGAAATGCAAGATTGTCCCAAGCGATCAGAAGCAGCTCGACTTCGTGGGGAATCTCCTGGGGGTCGGGCTAAAGAAGAAAGTTGGGGTAAGAGATTGTTGAATCGTCTGATGGGTCGATCTCCTTTGCCTGAGGTTACTACTGAAGTCTCTGTGCCTGATGTTGTTCCTGAAGATTCTGTTGAGTCGGAGCCAAGTGTGGTTGTTGACGAGGCAGTGCTTCACGATGTATCGCCTGTTGAACAGGAGGATGCTCCGGTTGCCGATGTGGAATCTGTTGATGAGATTGCTGATGAATTAGAGTCTGTGATTTCTGATCCTGATCTATTGGATGTTTCGGATGTTGCAATTGAGTCTCCGGATGAGTCAGATGATGCGGTTGATGTTGTTTCGGATGAAGATCAACTGGATGCTCAAGATGATTCCGCTCTTGATTTATCTACGGAAGTGGATGAATCTGATGATGGTGTATCTGATTCGTTGGAGAGCGATTTTTATCGGGATGGAGATAATGGCCATTCTGTAGATTCATCTGAACAAGATGTTGATTCTCTTGGTCCGCCAACTACACCAGGCGTTGCTCCTGCTGTTCCTGTTTCTTCTTTTTCAGGCGATGATGGAGACTTTGATGATCGTGCGATGCTTCGTTCGCGTCGATCTGCTGTTGGTAGTGCTTTGCTAGCGATTGCAGCGGTTGTTGTGTTTTTGATCGTTGTTCCCTCGCTTTTAAAAGATCAAAATAGTGTTGAGGTCAAACCTCTTGCTGATGATCTTTATTCGCGTGTATCGGATGATCAATCTCTCGATCAGACTTCAGAGGAAGTTGTGGCTGATGATAATACGCAGCCTGTTAAAGAGGGCAATCTTGGTCCGAGGCTTGATCTGACTCCTTTGTCAGCAAAGACTCCTGTTGCAAAAGAAGAGGTTGTAAAAGATGAGCCTGTGCGCCCGGTTGAATCTGCTGTTCTTGATAAGCCTGTAGAGAGTGCGCCGGTTGCAGCTGAAAAACCTGCACCAGTTGCTTCTACAGGTGATCCTCAAGTTGATGACGGACTCGCTCCTACTGAAGAGGTTGATTCTGTTGCAGTTGAAAAACCCGCGCTAGTTGTCGCTGAAGAATCTGCGCCTGTTCCAACTGAGGAGCTTGCACCAGCTGCTGTTTCTGAAAAAAATGAGCCTGTGATTGATAGAGCTGCATTGGCAGCGTCGATCAAGGCTGAAGTTTTGGCAGAATTGCGTTCTGGTATGGCTACTGAGAAATCGGTGGGCGATGCTGAAGAGCGACTTGATGCTCGTATTAGCGCATTGGTTGAATCACGTCTTACGAAGCAGGATGTGCAGGCGGTGCTTGAGCCTGTGACAGCACAGTTATCGCAGGTTTCTGAAGCCATTGCTCAAGTAGATACACAAATTGATGAGCAAGCACTTGTTAAGCGTGTGTCTGGCGTGGTCATGGAGCGTGTTGAGCGCTCTGCTTCTACAGGACTTTCTAAGAGTGAGATTGCGCGTGGTGTTTCTCTTCTTACAGAGCGCGTGATTACTCTTGAGCAAAACACAACGCTTCCTGTTGATGAAAATGGTTTGGCCGAGCGTGTGTACGGTATGGTTGTTGCTGATTTGGATGGCTTGGTTGTTTCTCGGGTTGATGATCAGCCGCCTGTGATTGATAATTTGCCGTACCCGAAGATCCCAAATGATCCTCGAGAGGATTATAGGCGTGCTCCATGGATTCCTGGTCCAAGCAGGTTTGGTCAATCTTTGACTTCAAGAGGGTCTGTTCTGACTGTTGAGGCTCTCAAGCAGCTTTCACGTTTTCATGGGAAATCTGATGCTTACTTGGCTGATTATGTCAGACGGCATAACCAGATTAATGGTCTGAAATGATTCATAAGTGATGTCTACGGACATCACTTTTTTATTTTTAAATATTGACTAAAATTAGTAATTTATGCTTTATTTAGGTATATTTTGTATATTTGGATGTTGACAAAGTCCTTTTTTTGTGTTATTGTGTGGCTTCGTTGAGATGTTGAAAAAGTGCTTGTGAATAGAGGGTTTGAGAGATGTATATGTCTTAATTCCTCTGTGCATGTGGCACAGGGTGTTTGGTCGGGTTGATCATATGCCATTGTGCCTTATTTGGCACACAGAACTTTGACAAGAACTGTTTTTG
>NZCD01000002.1 GCA_002688135.1 Parcubacteria group bacterium | reverse complement strand
CATCGCAAAAATCAAGATGACGCGAATCCTTTAGTGTAAAATAATAACCATGTTCCGAGAAAGTACCCATAAACAATTTTGTTAGCACAGGGTTGGATGGGTAGTTCGAATCATCCCAGTGGGGGCGCCCTAAAGAAAGAAAGGGCTGATTTATCCCCGTTTTTAGAATATCGCCTGGCAGAGGGCTCATCCAGCTATCCAAAACCAGGCACGACTTAACTCGCACGTCTTCAGATGAAACCTGAATAGCGGTTGCACCTCCGTAGGAATGCCCCAATACACCAATCCTACCAAGGTCCAACAGTCCGCCAAACATAGAAGGCAAGCTGATCTCTGCTAATTTGTCCAAAACAAATCTAACATCAGAAACGCGGGTATTTAACTGTTTCCTCCTTATTTTCATGCTGTCTGGATGGCCAGTGATATCTGATCGGTAGTCAGCGATGGTTCCATCCTTAAAAACGGTCAAATTGCAGTCGTAGGCATGATCAAGAGCCGCAACAACATAACCATTGCTGACGAGGTTTTCAATAAGGGCGGTGTGAATTTGTCTCATTCCTGTAATTCCATGAGATAAAACTAGAACAGGATAAGGAGAGCTAGAGAAGTCTGGTGTTGCGTTTAAAAACGAATTTGTTTTTATTAACTCGATATGTCCGGCTAGCCAGCCAGAAAAGCCCCCTGCCGACCCAATAGTTTTAGACCGGATATTTATGTTATCCATATACGGTTCCGGGTTATTATTTTCTATAGATCTTGAGGGGTACCACAACTGAACCATAATTTTTCTATAATCGTCCGGAATCTCAGATGTAAACCACTCCATTCTGGTGGAATCAGACCACTGGAACACCTGAGTCCCAATTAAATGAGAGCCGGTAGGTGTTGGTAGAGAAAAAACTGGAACCACAATCGGAAGGAAAACTGAACATAAAAACCACACCACTAGAAGCCCCTTCATCCAGAACAAACTATACCCCCACTTTTTGTAGGTGATGAAAATTATTACAAACAAAAGGTAGGCAGGAACCATTTGCCATCGGTATGACTCTAGATAAAAATGAAAAAGACAGGAGATTGTCCCACCAAATAAAGAATACAGAAATAGTTTTTTATTTTTACGAAATAAAAGATAAATTGTACAAATCAAAAAAGCTAAAACTATAATTTCGAACAGTCGCATAATAATTAGATTAAAATTTCCTACGAAATTAAACCAATAGGGAAAATCATGTCATTCCAAAAATTACATTTTACAAAAAAAGAAAAAACTGAATTAATCAACAAATCAAAAACGCTGGTGGATAACATAAAAATGCGCAGAACAGTTAGAGATTTTTCAGATGAACTAATTCCATTAGAAGCAGTTGAGAATGCTGTTAGGGCCGCTGTTTTAGCTCCATCCGGAGCCAATAAAGAACCGTGGACATTTGCAGTTGTAACAGATAAAAACATCAAAAAAGAGATTAGAAAAGCTGCAGAAAAAGAAGAAAAAGAATTTTACACACACAGGGCAACGAGAGAGTGGCTAGAGGACCTAAACCCATTTAAAACGGATTGGCATAAACCATTTTTAGAAACAGCCCCATGTCTTATCGTCATATTTAAGCAAATTTATGAAATTGAAGAAGCGTCGAAACGTAAAAACTATTATGTGAACGAGTCAGTGGGAATTGCCTCAGGATTTTTATTAATGGCGCTTCACCAAATTGGTTTAGCCACCCTAACCCACACACCCAGCCCTATGGGTTTTCTCGAAAAAATACTTAAACGCCCAAAAAATGAAAGAGCGTTTTTGTTGATTCCAGTAGGATACCCACATAAAGAAGCAGAGGTTCCCGTGCTTAAGAAAAAACCGTTTTCTGAAGCGTGTGTGTTTGTTTAGCTTGCTAAGGTTTCTATTTTTGAAGTCTATATATCTTTTAATTTATATTTTATTGGGTTATTTTAGATGATAATTTAATCAGGAGGAAGAATTGGAAATAACCATTTACCACAACCCCAGATGAAGTAAGAGCAGAGAAGCCGTGTCGCTTCTCAAAAACAGCGGTGCAGAACTTGAAATAATAGAGTATTTAAAACAACCTCTTACCAAAAAGGAATTGAGAGTCCTCTCTGATAAACTTNGTTTACANCCNAANGAATTTGTCCGAAAAAGAGAACNGGACTTTAAAGAACAGAAATTGAGCGACAAATTAGAAGACGCTGAAGCGCTTTTTAAGGCNATGGAAAAGCANCCAAAAATCATAGAACGTCCCATTGCANTTAAGGGAAGNCGCGCTGTAATTGGTCGCCCCCCCGAACAGGTATTGTCTCTTTTGGATTAATGTTTGAGCTAAAATGAGAGGGCTTTAAAATGAGACAAATTACCCTGGGCAGAACAAAAACTAAAGTATCAGCAGTAAGCCTGGGAACTTGGTCTTATGGCGGGGAAAACATATCAGGAGGAAGGTCCGTAGGCTGGGCAGGGCAGGAGAAATTAGATTCCCAAAAAGCATTGATTAAGGCCTGGGAAGTTGGAATAAACCACTGGGACACAGCAGATGTTTATGGTGATGGGAGATCGGAGCAGGTCATCGGTTCCATCTGGAAAACCGTACCCCGGGACGAAGTTTTCCTTGCCACGAAAGTTGGTTGGGACCAGGGCTATAAAAACCACTGGTATGATGTAGAAACCATGCGCCACAATATAGAGCGATCCCTAAAAAACCTAAAAACAGACTGTGTCGATCTCCTTTACCTTCATCATTGTAATTTTGGTAAAAACGAAGAATATTTTGATGATGCTGTGGATGTTCTGCGCCGCTTTCAGGAAGAAGGAAAAACAAGGTTTACAGGACTGTCCGATTGGGATTTGGTAAAAATAATGAAGTTTATTAAAAGAGCAAATCCCGATGTGGTTCAACCCTATCGCAACATTTATGAGGACACATATTTATCAAGTGGATTAAAAGATTACATTGAAACACACAACTTAGGCGTCTGTTATTTTTCGCCTCTTATGCACGGTATGTTGACCGGGAAATATACCCAACCCACAGAGTTTCCTGATGGGGACTTTAGGACAAATATAGACGCATTTAAGAACGAGTCAATTATTAACCGTTTTCAGAAGAACGCGGAAAAACTAAGAGAAAAATTTAAAGACCACCCAAACCCTGTAATGCATGGCGTGATTGACACGCTTGTTTTCGACTCAAAAAACAGTTGTGTGCTTCTTGGGCAGCGGAACGCAGGCCAAGTTGAGGTTGCCTCATCCCTTGGAAAACAGATATCAGACAGTGACATAAAATGGGTTAAGAGCATATATACAAACTGATTTTATTTGAAAAACACTTATTACGGCTTTCTTTTATGTGTTGTATTTGTGGGATGCCTTGCTGTGATTAAAGAGGACCCCAAAAACACTGAAACAATCCCTCCAATAATCCCCAGGCCGGTTTCATTAAAAACAACTAAAGACAGTGTCACACTTCAAAGGTTTAGTCATATACTTGTCTACCCGGAAATACCTGAAACACGTTTTATAGCAGATGAAATTAAAAAACTACTCCTTCCCGTTATTGATATAGAAATAGCCCCCAGTGTTAATAAAGGAAAAGGGCGAATTGAATTGAAAATAAATTCTAAAGTCAGCGAAAACAAGGAAGGGTATAGCCTTTCAGTTTCTTCAAGAAGGATTTTAATCGAAGCCCCATCACCCTCAGGATTGTTTTATGGATTTCAATCCTTGCGCCAACTATTACCGCAAGATCTGGAGAAAGGAATTGAACCCCAAAACACAGCTATTGCCTTCGTTGAGATTGAAGACTATCCCCGATTCAAATACAGAGGAATGCACCTAGATGTCTCACGTCATTTTTTTGATGCGGAGTTCATCAAAACCTACATCGATATGATAGCCCTTCATAAAATGAACATGTTCCACTGGCACCTAACGGATGACAATGGCTGGAGAATTGAAATAGACAGCTATCCTGAGTTGGTGGAAAAATCTGCATGGAGAGTGGACAGAGAACATGAAAACTGGAGGGACTGGTCGCCCATTCAACCTAAAGAAGAACCAACTTATGGCGGATATTATACAAAAAATGAAATTAGGGGTGTTGTACAATATGCCACAGATAGACACATTACAGTGATCCCGGAAATTGAAATGCCAGGACATACATCAGAGGTGTTTGCTGCCTATCCGAAACTGTCGTGCAAGGGGGACACACTGGATGTTGTTCCTGGTTCTTACTGGCCCAACAAAGACATATTTTGTGCAGGAAATGACAAGGTATTCACATTTTTAGAAAAGGTTCTAACTGAAGTAATAGAACTGTTTCCCGGAATCTATATACACATTGGTGGTGATGAGGCGGACAAAACCAACTGGAAAGAGTGTCAGAAATGTCAAAACAGAATCAAGGTAGAAAAACTAAAGAATGAGCAGGAACTTCAAAGTTGGTTCATTAGAAAAACCGAGACATTTTTAGTTTCAAAAAATAAAAAATTATTAGGGTGGGATGAAATACTAGAAGGCGGACTAGCGCCGAAAGCAACTGTCATGAGCTGGAGAGGCACAAAAGGAGGAGTTGAATCTGCAATACGAGGACACGATGTTGTAATGTGTCCCACGTCCCATTGTTATTTTGATTACTATCAAGCGGACCCGGAAACATCCCCGGAAGCCATTGGTGGACTCACAACTCTGAAAAAAGTATATTCGTTTAATCCAATTCCGGAAGAGCTGAACGATAAAGAAGCAGAACATGTTTTAGGCGCGCAGGGCAACCTGTGGACGGAATATGTGAAAACAAACGAAATTGCACAATATCGCGTTCTTCCTCGAATGACAGCGCTAGCTGAGGTGGTTTGGTCTCCGGAGAGGGTTACTGACTATGATGATTTTTACAATAGGCTGGTTCATCTCCAGGATCGGTTCGATGTGCTAAATTGGATCTATGCACCGGGATCTTTTATTGTTTCAATGCAGGCGGACGATAAAAAAGGTGGCGATGAATTCAGAATCGTCCTTTCATCGGAAAAACCAGGCACCCCCATCAAATTCACATTGGATGGGTCTACCCCTACTGTCACCTCATCTCAGTATACTAGATCATTTACTATTAATAAAACAACACAGGTTAGGGCAGCTCTTTTTATAAAAGGGAATCAAGCCGGGAAAGTGTCTGAAAAAACATTTTATTTTCACAAGGCAATCGGGAAACCGGTTGAATATTTAATTCCCCACAAACAGAAATATCCAGGAAAAGGAACATTGAGCCTTGTGGATGGACTGAAGGGGACGTCCCACTATAATGATGGTTGCTGGCAGGGGTGGGAGGGCGATGATATTGACGTGATTCTTGACCTTGGGGAACGAACGTTAATTTCAAAAATTTCTGCGGGGTTTTTAGAGTCTGTTGATTCATGGATATTCTTACCGACAAACATAGCGGTCTCATTTTCTATGGAAGATAAAGAATTTAAAAACGAGAAAACCACCCAATTAACAGATGCCCCCCCCGATTCCCCACCAGAGAGAAGAACTGCCGACTTTTCAGGTATTAACGAACTGTGCAAATATATTAGAATTCGAGCGAAAAACCGAAAAGTGTGTCCAGAAGGGCATCCTGGATCAGGTGGAAAAGCATGGATTTTTTCCGATGAGATTATAATAGAATAAAACAAGGAGAACTTTAAAATTGAAAACACTAAAAACCATATTAATATTGTTCATATCTATTCTTTATTCCCAAAACAGACCTGTTTCAACCTATTCCATTGTGGCGTACGATAAAAAAACAGGAGAACTGGGTGTTGCAGTCCAGAGCCACTGGTTTTCTGTTGGTTCTGTTGTTCCCTGGGCGAAAGCAGGCGTTGGTGCGGTGGCGACACAGTCCTTTGTAAAAATAGAATACGGACCAGAGGGATTAGAACTTATGGAAAAAGGATTTACAGCCCAAGAAGCGCTAGACTCTCTTGTTTCACGAGACACTGGCAGCGCAGTGAGACAGGTGGGGATGGTAGATGTTAATGGTGTTGTTGCTGTTCATACGGGCGAGAAGTGTATTGAGTTTGCAGGTCATAAAACCGGGAAAAACTTCACGGTTCAGGCAAACATTATGGCATCTCCTGCGGTGTGGCCCCTTATGGCAATGATATTTGAACAGACAGAGGGCGATTTAGCAGAGCGGATGATGGTCGCGCTGGAGGCAGCACAGGCCGAGGGAGGGGACCTGAGAGGAAAACAGTCAGCATCAATGCTTATTGTTTCTGGAACACCAACAGGGGTTTCGTGGAAAGACACTGTCTTAGACCTACGAGTAGAGGACCACCCAGAGCCCCTGAAACAACTCAGGAGATTGATACGAATTAACAGGGCATACCGCCACGCGAACAGGGGAGATCTTTATATGGAAACCGGAGATATAAAAAACGCTCTTGTGGAGTATGGTCTTTCATCAACACTCTATCCAGAAAACCCAGAGCTTAAATACTGGGCCGCTGTTACTCTGGCTGGGGAAGGAAGACTTGAGGAGGCCCTACCAATGTTTGGGGAGGTTTTTAGGAGAGCGCCAGAATTAAAAACAATGACACCCAGAATTATATCACCAGGCCTACTTCCAAACGAAAACAAAATCTTGGACCAGATAATGAATGTGGAACAATAACCGCATATATATTTGTATTATACAATTAAATGAGAGAAGCTATTTACCTATATCTGTATGGTGATACTTCATTTAGATTGTTTGGAGCAGACCACCTTTGGGGGATAGTAGTTTCAGTTTTGTTTATTGTAATTGTTCCATGGATTTCTGTAAAATATTTAAATAGAAAATCTCAAAAATATCTTGGTATGGTTATTGGATATGTTGTCATGCTGAACTACCCGGTGTGGGTTATATTGGAAAACATTGCGGGCTCGTTTGATGTGTCACTCCATCTCCCTGTTCACCTGTGTCGTGTGTCTAATCTTCTGATTCCACTGGTTATGATAAAACGGCACTTTCTCACATTTGAAATATTGTTTTTTTGGGGTCTGAGCGGCTCCCTGCAGGGGGCTATAACGCCTGACATTTCTGCCGGCTTCCCCCACTTTCATTATTTCAGGTTTTGGGTTGGACATAATGGAATCATTCTTGCCCTTGTTTATGCTGTAGTTGTCTTTAAAATGAGACCAACTCCATACAGCATATGGAAATCATTTATTGCTTTGAATATATTCTTAATTTTGGCTGTGATTATAAATCTAGTTTTAGATGCGAACTATTTTTGGATATGTGGAAAACCGACAACACCTACAGGAGAACACGTTCCCTCCATTCTTGATTTTATGGGACCGTGGCCATGGTATATATTAAGTGCTGAGTTTCTAGCATTGTTTCATTTTGTTTTAGCTTATTTACCGTTTTATTTTCTAAAAAAAAATGACAAATAGAATAGTTTTTTTAGCCATATCTTTCATCATGTTTTCATGTGAACCCCTGGTCACCACCTTTGATGGTGTGGAAAATGCTGTCTTATATGAAGCAAAACACTTTACTGGTACTCCCGAATCCGCGAATACCATAAAAGTTATGACCTGGAATGTCCGCTTTGGTATTGGGCGCCTGCCTTTTTTTGGTGACTCCTGTGGGGACCGCTCTGTATTCACCGAGGGCGAAGTGCTGAGTGCCTTGGAACTTATTGCTGCAGAAATTGATGCTATTGATCCAGATATTATTTTATTACAAGAGGTGGACAGAGAGTCCAAGCGCACACAATACATTGATCAGGTACAGTGGCTGCTGAACCATACAAATATGAATTATGCTGCATATGCATCCATGTGGAAAGCACAGGTCATACCTAGTGACGGTATTGGGCGGATTGACGCCGGGAACGCTGTTTTAAGTAGGTGGGAGATTGAATTTGGTGAACGTATCCAGCTACCTCTTCGGGGGGACCAGGACGGATTAACACAGTTGTTTTACCTCCGGAGGAACGTGTTAAAGACCCAAATTATTATACCGGACCAAGATAATTTTTATGCTATTGTGACTCACTCCACAGCTTTTGCTACGGATAACACAAAACAGAAACACATTAATCTGTTTTTGGCAGAGCTTGATGAGCTGAACAGTGAAAACAATATTTTTGTTGCTGGGGGCGATTTGAATTCCATCCCCCCTGGAGCACCTGTTTATGATTTTTGTTTAACCGATGCATGTTCAGGAGATGAATACCATACAGGAGTGGACGGCATACCACACAAGGAGGGCAGTTATTTCAATAATTTTGATAATGAGCGGACCCTGCTGTTACCCCTTTATGAATATAATTCAGCCATTCCCCCTTCTTTGGCCATTACCGGTGATCATTTGACCCACAGCACCGACAGTTCGTTTCCGTGGGACAGAAAACTAGATTATATTTTTAGCAATTTAGATGTAGTAGAAAATTCTGGACAAACCCACCAAAACACCCGCATGCTTTCTGACCATGCGCCGGTCACATGTTTGGTCACGCTACCATGAAACACTTTTTTATGTTTTTTTTAACCATCTCCCTGTACTGCCAATCGGGGTCTTGGCAGGCAGGGACAGCGCACACTCTCCCAGAGGGACGCTGGGAAATTGGACTGTTTCAGCCGATCAGGTGGGGACAGAGCGAATCTCGCGAGCTCTCATTTTATAAGCTTTCCTCATTATTAATGCCAAACATTACCATAAAACAGCGATGGTCTAAATCAGAGGCACTGGTTTTATCCACAGCGCACACAATCTTATATCCGACCCCCCTCCTGAAGAAATTACAAAGCCCACTGGGGAAAGAGGTGGGAGCCCCCAATATGTTTGCATTGATATCTCCAGAATTTGAAATACCATCAATGATTATTCTAAATAACACGGTAGTGGCCACCTGGCCCCTAGAAAAAGGAAGGGCGTTGACTGGAAAAGCGGGTCTTGCTATTTCTCTGGGAGGTGGCAATTTGGCAACAGAATCATCAATTGATCTGCCGTTGGTGTATCACCGTTTGGCCGTTTTGTATAATGGCTGGTCGCTCAGGTTGGGAATGGATCTAAATGGAGGTATAGATAAAAACCTCTCTTATTTAGTAGATGGAGACCTGTTTTTAATTCCAGGGATAAAGGGAAACGTGTCATTTGAACACAAAGGAATGTTGACCTGGAAACGATCACCGCGATTTTGTGTTTCATTGGGATATAAGTTTATATATGGTGTGTATCCAGATGGATATCCAAATGAAAATATTTCTCGAGCACATATTTTACCACTGCTTGATCTGCAGTGGGCCTGGGACTGAATACGTATGTTCGTATAATATGTGGGAGTAAATACTTATTTGTATTATACAAATATAACAAGACACTTGTTTATTATTTTGACTGTGGTTTTAATATATTCTCAACCAAGCGCAGCCGCCAGCTCCTTCTCCGTAAAGGGCCAGTTTTGGATTAACGGCCTGTATAGTACAGGCGCACCAACTAATCAACCTTCTTTTGAAACCAACGTGGGCTACATCCCAACCTTTTCATTTTTTAAAGGACTGTCCAATGGCCAATTGGTGGACATGGAATGGGCCTACCGATTAGACAGGTCCTATTCTGGTCAAACCCTATTGTATAACAACGAATCTCATCATCGTTACTGGGTTCGCTACTCAAGTGACCAACTGGAGGCCCGACTGGGGCTGCAAAAAGTTATATTTGGGCCCTCTCTGCTCTTGCGTACGCTTTCTTGGTTTGATACAATTAAC
>NZCD01000001.1 GCA_002688135.1 Parcubacteria group bacterium | reverse complement strand
TAATTCCGGAACCCCTGATTATATCAATACTGTCCCTAAAAGGGAAAAAGGCGTCAGAAGCTAGCGCACCTCCCGCCACGTTTTCCCCCCCTTTTCTAAGGGCCATATGAACAGCATCCACGCGGCTTACCTGTCCCGCTCCAAGCCCAACGGTGGTGCTGTTTTTGGCAATCAAAACACCGTTGGATTTAGCGTGGCGCAAAACCCTCCACGCGAACAACGCTGTTTCAATATCTTTTTCCGAGGGTTTTTTCTTTGTCACAAAAACCAGGTCGTCTTCGAAAACAACTTTTGTGTCTGTGTTTTGAACCAAAAGACCACCATCAACATTTCGCACCTCTGGTTTTTTGGTGCGCTTTCCGAAAGCACCAACCTCTAAAACACGCAGTTTTTTTTTCTTTTTAAAAACACCCAGCGCGTCTTTATCAAAACTTGGCGCTAAAACAAGCTCCACAAACACAGACGTGATAGCCTCAGCAACTTCTTTTGTACACGTTCGGTTGAAAGCAAGAACACCACCAAATGCGGACTGAGGATCAGCATTAAAGGCACGATGATAAACATCTAAAACATTTTCACCAACAGCTACACCACAGGGATTGGCATGCTTAACAACCACACAGGCAGACCTCTCAAAATCCCGAACACAAGACAATGCACTGTCAGCGTCCATTATATTATTGTAAGATAACTGCTTACCCTGGTGGACAGTTGCGTTCAGGACATTAGGCTCACTGTTCCCGGGACTTCTATAGGCGGCGGCAGACTGGTGGGGGTTTTCACCATAGCGTAATTCTGAATGCTTTTCAAAGGTCAATGAATAGTTTTTAGACAAAGGCCCGTCTTTTAAATAATTATGAATTATGGTCTCGTATTGTGCTGTGTACCCGAATGCCTTAGCAGAGAGTTTTTTACGTGTTTCAAATAAAATTTGACCAGACTTTAATTCGTCAGCTATTGTAGAATAATCTAAGGGACTCACAACCACACAGGCCCACCCCACATTTTTAGCCGCAGAGCGGATCATAGTTGGGCCGCCGATGTCTATATTTTCTAGGGCAAGGGCTAAATTACAATTCCCCTGAGAAATCGTTTCCGAAAAAGGATATAGATTACAGACCACTAAATCAATCCATTGAATTTTGTTTAATTCAGCGTCATTCTTGTGTTTATCTCTAAGACCAAGAATACCACCCCCAACCAGAGGGTTAATGGTTTTTACACGTCCATCCATAATTTCTGGAAACTGAGTGTAATCACTTATATCCAAAACAGGGACACCTGCGCTCCGCAGTTCTTGTGCGGTTCCACCGGTAGACAAAATTTCTATGCCGGCCCTGTTAATAGACTGAGCCAGCCCAACCACTCCTGTTTTATCAAAGACAGAAATAAGTGCGCGCCCTATATTGATTGGGTTTTGATTTAACGAAGGATTATCTAACATATTCATTGTTTTGAATTAACTGTATTGCCTCTATAAAAGCCTTTCCCTCTAAATTTTGCACCTTGTTTTTTAGTGTTTCTACAGTGTCACGGGCCTCAACGTTACATTTTTTCTGAATTAATATAGGCCCCCCATCTACATCGTCTGTGACAAAATGGATGGTGCACCCTGTTTCTATATCACCGCTCTTCAGCACCTCTTTGTGAACATCTGTATCCATCCCGCCAGCATATTTAGGCAATAAAGATGGATGGACATTAAGGAGCCGCCCCTTCCATTTTAGGCAAAAACCAGCTGACAAGATTCGCATAAAACCAATAAGCAAAACAAGGTCAACTCCCCAGCTTTTTAATATCCCCATCATTTCAGTATCAAATTTTTCTCGAGTTTTTCCTTTATGTGGAACAAACAGCGCTGGAACATTATTATTCTTAGCCCGCTTAAGAATATAAGAGCTTTTTTGATTGGACAAAACTACCGACACCCGTGCGTTTAATTCTCCTGAATCAATGGCGTCAAAAATAGCCTGAAGATCGGTACCGCCCGTAGACCCCAAAACACCTAGTTTTATCATCGCAATGAATTCATATGTTTAACACGCTTTTGAACGAGATCAGCAGTCCCAATATCTGTTCTGTGAAACAAAGGTCCCTTCACAGATGAGATTTCTTTTTCTGCTATTTTTTCTGCTTCGGGAATAGTGTCAGCAATGCCCACAACGGCGACTGTGCGGCTTCCCGCCTCTACCAGCCCTTCTCTTTGAGTGTCTACCGATGAATAAAAGAGGTTATCAGGATTCGAGACTAAAGACACATCAATAGACTCTCCTTTCACGGGGTGATCCGGATAACCCTCCGGAACAGCATATTTACACACAGTTGACTTATTTAAAAACCGGGCAACAGTTTGATTTAGTGTTCCCCTGACAATGCCGTAACAAATATCAATAAAATCTGACTCCAAAAGAGAAAGAACATTCATAGCCTCAGGATCGCCAAACCTAGCATTGTATTCAATCAACTTCACCCCACCTGCCGTAACCATAAATCCGCCGTAAAGAATGCCCTTATATCCTTCACCAAATTTATCTTTTAGGGCTTTAGCTGTTTGATTATTAATATAACAGGCCTCCAAAACCTCCCCGTCTGTTAAAAAGGGGAGCGAGTGATTAGCATCGGAATAAGTGCCCATTCCACCGGTGTTTGGGCCCAAATCACCCTCATATGCCCGCTTATGGTCCTGTACCACCGGCATATGTTTCAAGCTTTCTCCATCACAAAAACTCATAAGAGAAAACTCTTCCCCTATAAATTTTTCTTCAATGACAAACTCCCCACCACCAACTGCCAGTTTTTGACAATAATCCAGAGCTTCACCATAGGAACGCAAATGATCTCCGGCCACCTTCACCCCCTTGCCACCGGCAAGGCCATCATACTTAACCACATAGTATCCACCAAGATCGTTTAAAAAATCTAAAACGCCATCCAGAGAACCAAAAACTTGATATTTTGGCCCGCCAGGAATGTTATATTCTTTTAATAAATTTCGAGTAAAGGCCTTAGATGTTTCCAGTTGTGCTAATTTTTTTTTTGGCCCGACCACCTTGACGTTCATATTCCAAAGCGCATCGGCCACACCGGATGCCAATGGGCTTTCCGGCCCGATAATGGCCAACGTTGCCCCTGTTTTTTTTGCAGAGCTTACTACAAATTCCGGATTGTTAATGTTACCCACCGTAAACCCACCACAAAGCTCAGAAATTCCGGGGTTCATATTAGATGCCAAGCAGAAAATTTCTTTTTCTTGTTCTGATCGATCCAAGGCCCGAACAATAGCATGTTCTCGTGCCCCGGAGCCAATGACTAAAATTTTATGTTTCATTTTACATTAATCACACCAAAAACGCATTTGTTCTACAAACTCACACTGGCCTAGACGCCAGCGTTCCCAGTCTTCACAACACCCCGAGGCTCAACGACCATAACCTTACATTCATTTTGTGCCACAGGCCTGTGTTCAACCCCCATAGGGACGACAGCCATTTCACCTTTTTTAAGAGTTATTAGCCTATCNCGAAATTCAATAGTGAGTTTACCATCCAACACAATGAATGTTTCATCTGTNTCTTCGTGTGNATGCCAAATAAACTTACCCCTTGCCCTTACCAACTTGAATTGGTAGTCATTCATTTCGGCAATTATTTTAGGCGACCAGTAGTCGGAAAGCTTCTCAAAGTTTTTAGATAGATTTATAGCCTTCAAGAGAAACTCTACGCGCCCTGTGGTTGATTCCCGCTTCTGTTATCATTTCGCATGATTTCCATTTCAATAGTTTTTGCATGATTTATATCATCCGCCACATATTTTCCATCTAAACACGCCATACATGGCCTGTCAATATAGTGGTTTCCCTTTCGGGTTACCGCCTCAACCAGGTCCTTGATATTCTGATAAAGCAAAACATCTACCTCTAGATATTTTTCAATTTCAGTTTCATCCATGTCCCCAGCAATAAGCTCCGCCTTTGTAGGCATATCCACCCCATAGAAACAGGGATTTTGAACCGGCGGACATGCGCAGGCGAAGTAAACCTCTTTGGCACCAAAATCTTTCAACATACGTACTATCTCTCGGCTGGTGTTGCCACGAACGATGCTGTCATCCATTATAAGCACTTTTTTGTCGCGGATTTCTGTCTCTTGGGGAACAAGTTTATAACGCACAGATTTTTTTCTCTCGGTCTGTTCTGGCATTATAAATGTCCGACCGATGAAGGTGTTTTTATACAGCCCCTCTGAATAACGCACACCTAGCTCATGGGCAAACGAAAGAGCAGATGTGTTAGCAGTGCTAGGGGCTGGAATTACAATATCAGGTATTTTATTGGGATTCTTGTGTTTCCAGGCCTGTGCCAGGTTTTGCCCCATTCGCAAGCGGGACCGATAAACACTCACATCGTTCAGGGTTGCGTCTGGCCGGGCAAAATATACATATTCAAAAATACAGGGGTTGAACTCCTTTTTAACCAAGCGCCTACTAAAAACAGATCCATCTTCAGAAATATATATTAATTCACCAGGAAGCACCGTCCCTTTAGGCTTATAACCTAAAGCGTAAAACATGGTGTTTTCCGATGCAAAAATATAATCCTTACCACCGTTTCCATTAGACCTCTCACCCCTGACTAACGGTCGGATGCCCTGGGGATCTCGAAAGACAACCAGCCCCTTTCCAATAATAACAGAGGTGACGGAATAGGCCCCTGTTACTTTTTGGAAAATTTTTATGACAGCCTCACAGAGTAAATCAAAAAACTCTTCATTAGTCTGAGGGGGAACCTCTTGGTGTAAATCATCGGCGAACAAATGTAGAAGCACTTCTGAATCGCTGGTGGTGTTTAGATATCGCGTTTCTGTTTTAGTGACCTCTGCTGCCAGATCATTGTAATTTGTGAGATTACCATTATGAGCTAGGGCGATTCCATATGGGACAGACGTCCAGAATGGTTGCACCTCTCCATGGCCGAAACCTCCTTGTGTGGGATACCGATTATGAGAAATACCGATATTGCCTGTTAGTAGACCTATGTTATCATCATTAAAGATTTCTTTAGCAAGGCCCACCCCCTTTTCTTTGTGCATTCGGTTGTCATAAGTTACAATACCGGCGGCATCCTGTCCGCGATGCTGAAGGTGAATAATACTATCGTACAGTTCTGCCGCAACAGGCCCGTGGGAATAAATACCAGCTATCCCACACATTAGACTATATCCACCAATTGAGATGCTAACCCGGTATATAGTTTTGGTGTTAATCTCAAGAGGGTGTCCTTCTCGTTATCAGGAAGGTCTAATTCCAACACAAACCTTTTTATAGAGTCAGCGTTAATAGACTGACCGCGGGTCAGTGTTTTGAGTTGCTCATATGCATCCTGTTTACCATTTTTTCTAAGAACGGTCTGAACAGCTTCTGCCAAAACCTCCCAATGGTTGTCGAGCTCTTTCTCTATTTGAGTTTTATTAATACGGATACGGTTTAAGCCCTTTAAAATATTTTGTACCGCCAAATAAGAATGTCCCAGCGCCACACCCTGATTCCGTAAGGTTGTTGAATCTGTTAAATCTCTCTGCATCCTTGATATCGGCAATTTATTGGCGAGATGATTCAAAAGCGCACTAGAAACGCCTACATTTCCTTCCGCATTTTCAAACTGGATGGGATTAATTTTGTGGGGCATTGTAGAAGAGCCTACTTCGTGGTCAATTTTTTTTTGTTCTAGAATTCCCCGACTGATGTAGAACCACATATCCCGGCAGAGATCAGTTAGAATTAAATTTAAGCGAACCACCTGGTGATAACTTTCTGCGGTGGAGTCGTGCGGCTCTATCTGGGTAGTGACTAGGTTTGGTTCTAGACCAAGTGATTTAATAAATTTAGAGGCAAAGTTGACCCAGTTCGTTTTTTGATAGGCCACCATATGGGCAGACCATGTCCCGGTAGACCCCCCCAGTTTCCCTAAAAGTTTATGAGCTTTTATTTGTTGGATTTGACGATCAAGTCGGACGGAGAAAACAGCCAACTCTTTCCCAAACGTAGTTGGTGTAGCAGGCTGGCCGTGGGTCAGGGCCAACATGGATATGTTTTTATATTTTTTTGAGAGTTTTTTTAGTGTTTTATTCATAGACAACAGCACAGGCATATATACTTGATTCAATCCGTCCTGCCACATGAGCGCGTAGGATAAATTATTTATATCTTCAGATGTAAGCGCAAAATGGACCCATGGGCGTAGTGTTTTTTTTATTTTACCTTGAACATAATACTCAACGGCCTTTACATCGTGGTTAGTAGAGCCTTCAATCTGTTTTATTTTTTTTGCATCAACCGAATTAAAATTAAGGTATGTTTTTCGCAGACGTGCCACCTCGGCGCCGGAAAAAGGAGGAAGCTCTTTAACAGACCTTTCATTCCCAAGGGAAACAAGATATTCAATTTCAACCTTCAGGCGGTACCGCATGAGGGCCGATTCTGAAAAACATACAGCCAGGTCTTTTACACTACCTGAATAGCGACCATCTAGCGGTGAAATTGAGTCTAGTGAACTAGACACCGAAAATTCTTTTTACTGCCAAGGCACAGTTTTTAGGATCAATAACCGTCAACACGGGCGTATTGCTTGGCATTTGCAGAGTAGAGTGGATATTCACCAACATATCTGCTTTATCAGAAAACGGAGGACAACCAAGAGTGGGAAACTCAGAATTTGCTGCCACAAACCCAGACAGAGCATTTGACCGGCCAGCAATGGTGATATAGACAACGTCCTTTTTGTTTTTATTTGCGTTCAAGATATCCAAAACTTTAAGGGGTTCTTTGTGTGCGGATGCCGCGTGCTGTTCCCAGTCAATGTTATATTCATCTAGTTTATTGGTGATCTTTTTTGCATGAGGCCCATCGGAAGTTGAGCCCATAATTATTATTGTTTTCATTGCTTAGAGGTTACCTTTTTTGATTATTAATTGTTTTAAAGTAAAGTAAAAACCCAATAACCACAGCCAAATGTCCACCGGTCCAAACAGTTGCCGAATTAAAATTAAATAATAGTTCACTGAGCTATGTGTTTTGAATTTTTTCTATTATACGTTCGTTTATAGGCGCACCGGAACCTGGAAACGGAAACAACTCTCCGGTAATCGTTTCATATAAATAGATATAGCGACTAGACAGCTCAACAACTAGTTCTTCTGGGGCCTCCGGTAACATTTCATCGTTGTATGGATCACAATTGTCTACAAACCACAACCGCAAAAATTCTTTATCAATATTTTGGGGCTCTTGCCCGAGCGCCATACGTTCATTATATGTTTTGGAAATCCAATATCGGCTAGAATCTGGTGTGTGGACCTCATCGACGAGTCTAATCACACCGTCTAGGTCTCGGCCCATTTCGTATTTAGTGTCCACCAAAATCATACCATTCTCCGCTGCCTTCTTTTGTCCAAAAATAAAAAGTTCCAATGCCTTCTGGCTGCAGTAATTCCAGTCTTCTTGAGTCATCCACCTCCCATCAACAATCTCATCCGGGGCAATGGGCCGGTCATGATGCTCTTCTTTTGTGGTAGGTGTAAGCATATTGGTGTCTAATTTTTGATTTTTGATCATCCCTTCGGGTAAGACATTACCGCAATATTCGCGGTCGCCCTTATTATACACCGTCCAAAGGGCCGTGCTTGTGCTGCCGGTGATATATCCACGAACAACAAACTCTATAGGAAAAACACTACATTTTTTTGCCAGCGTCACATTAGGATCAGGAACACGGATCACCTGATTAGGGATAATGTTTTTGGTCTGCTCAAACCACCATGCGCTGGTGAGATTTAACACCTGCCCCTTAAATGGGATAGATGCCAACACTCGGTCAAAAGCGCTTTGTCGATCGGTAGTTATAAGAGCAAGCATGTCACCCAAGTCATATTGGTCTCGCACCTTTCCGGTTCGTTTGGGCGCATCAGACAGAGATGTTTTGGTTAATGTATTATTGAGCTCTGCCTTAATGCGGCCCTTATAGTGTTCAGTTGATTCGATAGCATTCATAAGATAAAGGGTTAAACAATATATGTGTATTCAAAACATCCTTTAAAACAGATTCAAAATTACCGCTGTTTACAGTCACATTCCATATAACACCGTGCTTTAATTGGGTCAGCTCACTGATTTCAAATCGTTTAATTAGAGATTCAAGCTTAGCCCGGCCCAGTACGTCTTCTTTTGATCGAACAAGAAAGGAGGCTGTGTTTTCACTGGTGGCGAGTTTGCTGATAAATTCTTTATTAGAATTATAGAGTTCCCATGTGGCATCTATTTTTTTTAGAACAGAACTTTGATCACCATCCACAGAAATTTCCCAGTGAGTTTGCCGCGTGATGGTAAAATCCTGTCCCAGACCACCTAGAGCGCTACAGACGGACACGGCCTCGTTGTCGGTAATAATCATATCAACAATCCACTCGACCGACCCCACACTGGGCCTATATGGTTTCACCCTATAGTGTGGACGATTAAAGGTCAAGGTGTGGTCTGTAATTGGATTACCACTTTCTATAAACTTTTTCATGGACAAAAAAATAGGATCTCCCTTTTCCGACCGCTCTGGGTGCGGCATCATAGCCATGACATTCCCAGCAGGATTACACACTGCCGCCAGGTTATACACAGACCCATTAGGATTAACGGGGAACTCGTCCACCACATTTCCACCATCATCACAGTATCGGTAAACGGCTTGATCGTTAGTAATTATTTTTTTCAGCAGTTCACCGAGCACAACAAAGCGCCCCTCACCGTGTGCTAGTGGAATATTAAGAAACCCCCCTGTTTTTTGATAGCGCGTGAACGCACAGCGGTATGGTGGCACAGACATTTGAATATTCGCCCAGGTATTATAATAACCAACCCCAACCAGATGGCCGCCCTTAACCCTCTTGTTATCTGTAAGCGCAACACCTAATCGATAATTATCTAATCCCGGAACAAGCCCGCTTTCAACTAAAACCTGTGCACCATTACAGATACCCAAAACCGGCTTTCCCTTTTCTGCTTCAATTTTGATTTGTTTCATTATAGGATCAAGCGCCGCAATCACGCCGGCCCGAGAGCGGTCTTCATAAGCAAAACCACCAACAATTACAAACCCGTCAAATTCTAACAGTTTTTCTATCGGCTCGTTCCACAGAAACTCGACAGGGTTAAGCCCAACACGTTTACAGGCCATAAGTGTTTCACGCTCTGTATTGGACCCAGGAAACTGAATAATAGCGATTGAGGCACTCATTTTATAACAACGTTGTTTTTTCCATTTACAACAAAACCAATCTCATAAATGTTTGTCAAATGTTTTAACGCACCCCTTACAGCGCCAACATCATCTAATTCCACAATAAAGACCATCCCAATTCCCATATTAAATGCCCGATTCATTTCGTTTTCATCCACATTTCCTATGGACTGGATCACATCAAAAACCGGAACACGAGGCCAGGAATGTTTTTGAATTTCTACGCCACAGCCATTCGGTAAAATTCGCGGGACGTTTTCCACCAGCCCCCCACCGGTAATATGAGCAATTCCTTTCAAATTGACACCCGAATCCAGAACGGAAAACACATGGTTTGTATAATTAATATGTGGTTCTAGTAACGTGAGTCCTACAGACTTTTCCAATTCAGGAATAACGTCATTCACTCTAAATTTTCCGATATCAAAAAAGAGTTTTCTGGCAAACGAATACCCGTTGGTGTGTAGACCACTGGATGGCAACCCAAGCACAAC